>JALYUM010000202.1 GCA_030853745.1 Pseudomonadota bacterium
ATCTACAACAACAGCATCCCACAGCGTGCCCTCGAACACCAGACGCCGATCCAGGCACTGAAAAACTGGCACGATAAAAAGCCGGAATTATTCGTTAAACGCGTCTATAACCAAGCGGGTCTTGACATCTATGTAGATCAGGCTGCGCAAATGGGTCCAGCTCAATTGTCTACTCAGTGCGTAGACAATTTCCTCGGCCTCGAACACCTCGCCAAATCGCAGCATGTGGAGCAGGTTTTTGGCGCCGAAGCCGCGCCCGTGTTCGGCTTCCAATTGCCGCGCCAGCGAAGCGACGATCTGTTCGCCATAGCCGGCCCGCTCCCCTTGAAGAACCTCGGCGCGTATGCGCCGGCAAATGCGCCAGTACAGCATGGTTAAGGCCGAATTGACCGCGGCAGCCAGTCCGGTCCGCGCTTCGTCGATCAGGACGCGGATGTCATCCGGCCAGGCGGGTAGTTGTCACTGCTGCAGCTTGCACGTTTGCGGGTCCACCAGCTTGCTCCTCGATACAGTTCGTTCAGCACAAACCTGTTGCCGATTACAATCATTATGCAATACATTTACGCACCATGTAACGCCAGGAATAGTGTGCGGTCTGTCATTCTCAGATGCCGACTGCACAAATGTCAGAAGTCGACTGCATCGACTAAAGCGTGCCGCGGGTTCAGTCGCGTTGTTGAACAACCGGCGGGATTTTCTCGGAACAGTATTGCACCGCTCAAACTGGAAGGACCATTTTTGCCAGCGCAGAGAATTGGACTGCAAACGGCATGGCCTCGGCGCCGGTGATCGCGAACCAACCTTTGCGGACCATGTGGGTCAGCTCGATGCCGGCGAGCACGGAGCCAGCGGCACGAAATGATTTGAAGTTGAGCATCGGCCTGGTTACTCGCTTGATGGCGCGATAGTCCTACTCGACAATGTTGTTGAGGCATTTAACTTGGCCGAACTGGCTGAACGCTGAATACAGAGCATCGATTAACCCTGGATCGATCTTTAAACGAGTTGCGATGCTGTCCCCATCTTGCAACCGCCTTTCTGAGGGAGGATTGATCGTCAGATACTCCTGAGATAGACGTCTTTCGAAGTGAAGTACAGGGTATTCGCTCATGTCATGTAGTCCGGCGTCGCCGCCATCACGGAACTGGCTTTCAAATCAAACAAGGGCGTCATATTCAAACCAAAGGTGCGCGGCGCCATCTGATGCTCTGTCGTCGATCCAAGAATGCGATTTGAAGGCAGACCTGAACGCCCAGATCCATCGAATCCACTTCCGCGAACCGTAGCTCAAACCTGAGTGGTCCTTTAACCAGAGCTATATTGGCGGCCATCTAATTCCTGTCTTCTGGCGCACTCGCGAACTTCGCAATGACTGCTTTTGGCCGAACCCGGCCGTTCGGTCGAGCATTGCAGCTTGCCAGCTCGGAAATCCAGCGGTCGGCGCCAAAGGCCGGAAACGACCCAAATCGGTCTTCTGTGACGTGTTTTTTTGATACCACAGACGCACTTGGCACGTACAATCCCGGCTTTCTCTCAAACAAACAAGCCGGGGCTGCATGCAAGGACTTATAGACTATTACAGCGAGTTGGAAGCGCTCTTGCCCTTGCACGGACCGGGTTTCAGCGCCGCGATTCTGCACGACGGAGAAATGTTATTTGAGCGCCATCATGGCCTTGCTTCAATGGAGCTGAAAGTACCGTTGTCGCGCGACTCGGCATACTACTTGGCATCGGAATCGAAGCAATTTACGGCGGCCTGCGTCATGTCCCTGGTGCGTGAAGGCGCGATAAGCCTCGATGACGATGTTTGCGTACATTTGCCAGAGTTGAAGAAATTCGAGCAATCCTTTCCGTTGCGAAGTCTGTTAAATCATAGCAGCGGGATTCCAGATTATTTCCAATTCCTGCAGTGCCAACTCGGTCGTCACGAAGCCGACTACTTCAACAACGACATTATCCTGCAGTTGATTGCCCGGATGGACACAGTAGAGTGCCCTGCGCAAACTGAACACCGGTACAGCAATAGCAACTACATCCTTCTAGCGACGCTGGTCGAGCGGTTAAGCGGCATAACGTGCAAGGACTATGCCAGGAAAACACTTTTCGAGCCGCTCGGCATTCGCGATATGACATACGATGACGATCGGTTTGATGTCATAGAACATCGGGTGTTCAGCTATGAAAGTGATGCGGCGCGTTCTTCGGGATACAAGCAGCACCTGGGTAATGCCAACACGGTTGGCGATGGCGGCGTGTATGGCAGCACTGCTCAGCTGCTATTGTGGGAAGTCGAATGGCACCGCCAGTGGGCTGATCATGCGAGTCTGCTGCATGCAATGCTACAACCGTCCCCCTTTTTGGATGGAACAGTGCCTGACTACCGATTTGGATTAGAGATCACGGAGAGTTTCGGTCAAGAAGTCGTGTTCCATAACGGCGGTCTCTGGGGTTTCAACACCTTGATTGTCAGGCTACCCAAGACCCGTACATCAATAATACATTTAGCAAATTGCCAAAATGCGGAGCCGGACATGAATAGAATTATCTCTGCAGCACTCATGTAGAAGCAGGAAGGTTAACTAGGCCAGTCGCGTATCGCCCTTCTTGGTGCGAGGAGGCACGTGCCATTCACCACGATCGCTTTTGGCGCAGGTTGTGTAAAAACAAAAGAGCTTGAAATTTTCATCGGTAGGATTACCCTTCCCGACCTTAAAAAATCGCATAGCAAGCGTTTTGAGACGCCGACTGTTTTGTTCGCGGTTTTTCCTCACGTTTTACACAGCCTGGATCCAAAGCAGAACTTCAGCACCGCCGAACTGGGCAAGACTTTAGCTGCTCATGCTGAACTGGCTACTCAGAAGCGATAAATGACACCTATGGGTTGCATTATGACACCGATAGGTTACTATCTTAGTCATCTTAACTTCTGGAGTTCCTGTCATGTACACCGAAGAGCAAGCCCTCCGCATCCTGCGCCGTAATACTGTTGCGCTGCTGGCAGTCATCGTGGCCTTGGCGATTGTGGCCGTTAACTGGATTATGCGTGACGGTACTGGACTGAATACGGCACCGTTTCTAACCATCGCCATTTCTTTCATGGCAGCCTTGGCAGGGCCGGTGAATCGCTTACGTCGCGAAGATCCGCAGCAATACAAGCGTCTGATGCAAGACGAAGTACGTACACAGGCAGTTGCCAAATCCTGGCGCAATGGCATGCTAGGCGGCCTGCTTCTGCTACCAGTGCTTACTTTCGTGCTGGCCAACGTCGGCAATGCGCTTCCGTTAGCTACCGTAGTCGCAGGCGCCGGCATGGTAGTGATCTACTTCGGTTCCATGTTGTGGTACGACCGTGGTTAAAGCATTGTCAAACACGTTATCCGTACATCGAGCGCGGCTCGGCCTGACGCAGGCCGCATTGGCGGAACAGGCCTTCATTACGCGAAAATCAGTCACCGCCATCGAAACCGGGAACATGGTCCCCTCAGTGGTGCTGGCGCTGAAGTTGGCGCATGCACTCGGCGTAGAAGTGGAGGAGATTTTTTCCTTGGCTGACGACAGCGCTTAGGTTACAGCGGGGGCTACTCCTTACACAGATCTGCCTTCAAAAGAGGCGCAGTAAACGTCTTTCCCCACGCCGATTTTTGACGCCTTATCGAATATTTTTCACGGGGTGCCCACCAATTTCGTTAATTCGCCAAAGACTGTTTCTGGCGAAAAAGGAAGTTCAGCGAGCCAAATGTAACTCAGCAAGAATCGATGGACCTCGCTACTTCATGCCCGGCAATCGCAGCAATTTCCAGACCATCGCAGCAATTTCCAGACCGTCGCATCCATTTCGGCAGCCCTTTGCTTGCGCAGAGTGAGGCGTTGCGATGCGGTCGTCGGTGCCAAGCAGTGCGCAGACCATCGCTGTCAATATCGAGTCCATGCGCGCATTCGTACGCTTGCGCGAAGTTATCGTTTCGAACAAGGACATGGCGTTACGGCTCGACGCAATGGAGAGCGCCACCCGTCTGATATCGCCCGCGCACGACACGCTGGAATACCACACGCAAGTCCAGATGACACAGGTGTCCGACGCAATCCGCGCGTTGATGGCGCCGCCCGAGCCGGTGCAAAACGGTCTATCGGCTTTGTAACGCATGCCGATACGCCAGCCAACAAAAAGCAAGCGCCATCAGGACAGCGCTGAATCTTTTACATGATTGATTCACATCCCGACGTGCCAGCCCCCGCCCAGCGACTGGATCAGCGCCACCGCAGTTGCCTGCCGGTCGGCCTGCACCTGTACCAGCGAGCGCCGGGCCGACAGCGCCGTTGCCTGCGCCTGCACGACTTCGGTGTAACTCACCTGCCCCGCCTTGTAGCGGTTCAGAAATTGCGCCTCGACCTGGTCGGCCGCGTCCGACGCCTGCTTCCTGAGCACCTGCTGCTGCACCAGCACGCGCGTGGCGGCCAGCTGGTTTTCCACGTCGGCAAACGCCGTCAGCACGGTCTGGCGATACTGCGCCACCGCCGCTTGCTGCGACGCCTCGGCGCCTGCGACCGCCGCGCGCGTGGCGCCCGCGTTGAAAATGGTTTGCGCTGCCGACAGGCCGAACGACCACGCTGCCGTCGACGCCCGGAACAGGTCGCCGACCGCCGTGCCGCCGGTGCCGTACGCGGCCGACAGGCCAATGTCCGGGTAATACGCCGAGCGCGCGATGCCGATCTGCTCGTTGGCCACCGCCACGCGCCGTTCGGCGGCGGCAATGTCGGGGCGGCGCTGCAGCAGCGTCGATGGCACGCCGGTGGGCACGTCGGGCACGGTCTGCGTCCACGGTGCAATCGCCAGCGTGAATGTCGACGGCGCTTTGCCCACCAATACTGCAATCGCGTGCTCCAGCTGCGCGCGCTGCAAGGCCAGGCCGAGGTCATCGTTTTTCGCGCTGGCCAGCGTGGTTTCAGCCTGCAGCACATCCGACCTGGCCGCGATGCCGGCATTGAAGCGGTTGCTGGTGATCAGGCGCACCCGCTCGTAACCTTCGATGGTCGTGGCCAGCAGCGCGCGTTCGGCGTCGAGTTCGCGCAGCGAGAAATAGTTTGCTGCCAGTTCGCCCTGCATCGACAGGCGCGCTGCCGCCAGTTCGGCCAGACTGGCGGCCGCACTGGCCTGGGCGCCGGTCACGCCGGCACGCAGGCGACCCCAGATGTCCGGTTCCCAGCTCGACCCGATGTTCAGGCGATAAGCGTTGTTGGCGCTGCCATTGCCATTGTTCTTGGTGCCCGCGCGTTCAGCACTGCCGGTCAGATTCACGGTCGGGAACAGCGACGCGCGCTGCTGCGCCACCAGCGCGCGCGCCTGCGCATAATTGGCCACTGCCGCGGCGATATTCTGGTTCGACACGTCGACACTTTCGGCCAGGCTGTTCAGCGTGGCGTCGCCAAACAATTGCCACCACGGGCCCTTCTCCAGCGTATCGGCGGGCGCGGCGACCACAAACCCTTCGGCTTCCTTGTAGACCGGCGACTCGGCGGAGGTGGGCACCTGGTATTTCGGGCCGACCGCGCAGCCGGACACGCTGAAGGCCAGTGCGGCCAGCACGGCCAGGTGCATTCGGGAGAGAGCAATCATGCGCATAAAGTCGTTTTCTATTTTTTCAATCGTTACAGATGCACCGGCACCGGCATGGGTGCGGGCGTGTCGGGCGTTGGTTCATCGTGCTGCCGGCGCAGATCGTGTTCGCCCGGACCGTGCGTGCGCAGGCGGTCCATCAGCACATACACCACCGGCGTGGTCAGCAGCGTCAGGATCTGGCTGGCAATCAGGCCACCGATGATGGCGATGCCCAGCGGCTGGCGCAATTCGGAACCTTCCCCAAAACCGATCGCCAGCGGCAAGGCGCCCAGCGCAGCTGCCAGCGTCGTCATCAAAATTGGCCGGAAGCGCAGCAGGCAGGCTTCGCGCACCGCCTCCAGTGCCGTGATGCCGCGCGAACGCTCCGCCTCCAGCGCGAAATCGATGATCAGGATGGCGTTCTTCTTGACGATGCCAATCAACAGAAACACGCCGATCAGCGCGATGATCGAAAACTCCATCCCGAACATCAGCAGCGCCAGCACCGCGCCCACACCAGCCGACGGCAGCGTCGACAACACCGTGATCGGGTGGATCAGGCTTTCGTACAGGATGCCCAGCACGATGTAGATGACGACGATGGCAGCGAGAATCAGCAGCGGCTGCTCCTTGTTCGAATCCTGCGCCGCCTTGGCCGTGCCGGCAAAACTGCCGCGCACATTGTTCGGCATGCCGATGTCGGCTTCGGCCTGCGCCACCGCCACCTGGCTTTGCGACAGGCTGGTGCCCGGTGCCAGGTTGTACGCAATGGTTGTTGCCAGCTCGCCATCCTGGTGGTTCACCGATGTCGCGGTGGCACTCTCGGCAAAGGTCGATATCGCCGACAGCGGCACCATGCGCGTCACCGACGAGGCAATCGCCGAGCCGCTCGAAGGATCGCGCGCCGCGGTGATATTCGTCGCCGTCGTCGTGGTCTGGCTGGCCGTGGTGGCTGTCGTGGCCGTGGCGCTGCCGGTGGTGCCAGGCGCCACGCTGGCGCTGCCGGCAGCTGGCACATACACATCCCGCAACGCTTCCGGCGTCTGCGCATACTTCTGTGCCACGCCCATGATCACGTGATACTGGTTCAGCTCATCGTAGATATTCGCCACCTGGCGCTGGCCGAACGCGTTGTACAGCGCGTTGTCGACGTCGGACGTCTTGATGCCGAGGCGCGCGATGCTGTCCTTGTCGATGGTGACAAAGGTTTCCACGCCGTTTTCAGCCTGGTCGGTATCGACGTCGGTCAGCCCCGGTTGCGCCTTCATTGCCTCGGCCAGCTTGCCGGCCCATAGTTTCAGGTCGGCGCTGCTGTCGCTTTTCAGCGTGTACTGGTACGTGGAGTTGGCCGAGCGCCCACCCATGCGCAGGTCCTGCACCGGGTTCAGGAACATCGACACGCCGGTGATCCTGGCCAGTTTCGGGCGCAGGCGCGTGATGACCGCCTGGCCCGATTCGCCCTTCGCGCGTTGCGCCACCGGTTTCAGATTGATGAACATGAAGCCGCCACCGGCGCGCGAACCACCGGTAAAACCCACCACCGTATCGACTGCCGGATCGCTCTTGATGATATTCACCAGCTGACGCAGTTTCTGCTGCATCGCCTGAAACGAAATCGACTGGTCGGCGCGGATACCGCCCTGAATCTGCCCCGTATCCTGCTGCGGGAAAAAGCCTTTTGGCGCGGCCGAGAACAGATACACGTTCAGGCCAATGACAAACACCAGGATGCCAATCACCAGCCACAAGCTGCCCAGCGCCCAGTCGAGCGCATGCTCGTAACCATTTTGCAGGCGCGTAAAACCGCGTTCGGCCCATTGCGCCAGGCGCCCTTCTTTTTTCTGCGGGTCGTGCGGCTTCAATAGCCAGGCGCACATCATCGGCGTCGTGGTCAGCGAAATCACCAGCGAGATCAGCACCGCGGCCGACAGCGTCACTGCAAATTCGCGGAACAGGCGCCCGACCTGGCC
Organism: Pseudomonadota bacterium; assembly: GCA_030853745.1. GTDB lineage: Bacteria > Pseudomonadota > Gammaproteobacteria > Burkholderiales > Burkholderiaceae_D > JALYUM01. The sequence continues at coordinate 7,567 of JALYUM010000202.1, forward strand.
GCCCATGAACAGCAGCGGAATGAACACCGCCACCAGCGACAGGCTGATCGACAAAACAGTAAAACCCACTTCCTTCGCGCCCAGCAGCGCCGCTTGCATGCGGTCCATGCCCGCTTCGATATGGCGCGCGGTGTTTTCCAGCACCACGATGGCGTCGTCGACGACAAAGCCGGTGGCCACCGTGATGGCCATCAAGGAGAGATTGTTCAGGCTGAAGCCCAGCATGTACATGACGCCGAACGTGCCCAGCAAGGAGACGATCGTGGCCACCGCAGGAATGACGGTGGCGCGCAGGTTGCGCAGGAAAACCGACACTACCAGCACCACCAGCGCAATCGAAATGAGCAGCGTCAGTTCGATTTCGTGCAGCGAGGAGCGGATCGAATTGGTGCTGTCGGACGCCACCTCGAGCTTGATATCGGCCGGCAGTTGGGCCTGCAGCGTGGGCAGCAATGCGCGCACGCCATCCACGGTTTCAATGACGTTCGCGCCCGGCTGGCGCGTGAGCAGCACAATAATCGCCGGTTGGCCGTTGAACAGGCCGAGCGTATTGATGTTCTCAACGCTGTTGGTGACTTCCGCCACATCCTGCAGCCGCACGGCGGCGCCGTCGCGCCAGGCGACCACCAGCGAGCTGTAGTCGGACGCCTTGCGCCCGCCGCTGGAGCCGGCCGGTTCCGAATAAATCTGCAGGCGCTGGCCATTGCCTTCGATCGCGCCTTTCGGACGGTTGGCGTTGGTGGCCTGAATGGCGGCGCGCACGTCTTCGGCCGATACGCCGTATTTGTTGAGTGCGTACGGCAGCAGATCGACGCGCACTGCCGGCAGCGAGCCGCCGCCAATTTCCACGTCGCCCACGCCCTTGACCTGCGCCATTTTTTGCTGCACCAGGTTCGACACGGTGTCGTAAATCTGGCCGGGCGTGCGGGTTTTCGACGTCAGCGCCAGGATGATTACCGGTGCATCCGACGGGTTGGCCTTGCGGTAGGTCGGGTTGCTGCGCAGCGTGGACGGCAAGTCGACCCGCGCTGCATTAATGGCCGCCTGCACTTCGCGTGCGGCCGAATCGATCTTGCGGGTCAGTTCGAATTGCAGGTTGATGCGCGCCGAACCGCTGCCGCTCTGCGACGTCATTTCATTCACGCCGGCGATCACGCCGAGACGGCGCTCGAGCGGCGTGGCCACGCTGGTGGCCATGGTTTCCGGACTGGCGCCAGGCAGCGAGGCGCTCACTGAAATGGTGGGATAGTCCACCTGCGGCAGCGGCGACACCGGCAACACAAAGAACGCGCCGATGCCGGCCAGCGCAATCCCGACCGTCAGCAATACAGTGGCGATGGGGCGCTTGACGAATGGGCCGGACAAATTCATGTCTTGACCCCGGCCGCCTGGTGCTTGTCGCGTGCATTGCCACCCCAGCGCTGCGCCAGGCGATCGAACGCCAGGTAAATCACCGGGGTGGTAAACAGCGTCAGGACCTGGCTGACGATCAGGCCACCGAAAATAGCCAGGCCGAGTGGGCGGCGCAACTCTGCGCCCTCGCCCCAGCCCAGCATCAGCGGCACGGCAGCAAACAGCGCTGCCAGCGTGGTCATCATGATCGGGCGGAAGCGCAGCAGCGCGGCCTGGTGAATGGCTTCCTGCGCCGGTTTGCCCTGCTCCCGCTCGGCCTCGATGGCGAAGTCGATCATCATGATGGCGTTCTTTTTCACGATGCCAATGAGGAGGATGATGCCGATGATGCCGATCACGCCCAGGCCCTGGCCGCTGACCAGCAGCGCCAGCAAAGCGCCGACGCCAGCCGATGGCAGCGTCGACAGAATCGTCAGCGGGTGGATATAGCTTTCGTACAGCACGCCCAGCACGATGTAGACGCAGACCACGGCGGCCAGGATCAGCCAGAGCTGGTTCGACAGCGAGTTTTCATACGCGCCGGAGGCTCCAAGAAAGGTCATCGTCACCGCATTCGGCAGGGCGATGTCTTTGGCGGCGGCGCGGATGGAATCCACCGCCTGGCCCAGCGACGTGCCGCCATTGGTGTCGAAGCCAATGGTGGTGGCCGGGTACTGCGCCACGTGCGTGATTTGCAGCGGCGCCGGCTTTTCGGTAACGGTAGCCACTGCCGACAATGGGGTCGCCTTGCCGGAACCGGTTTTCAGCTGCAGGTCGCCCAGGCGGGCCACCGACATGTCGGCATCGCGCTGCGCTTCCAGAATAACGCGGTACTGATTGGTCTCCGTAAAAATCGTCGAGACGATGCGCTGGCCGTACGCACTGTACAAAGCGTCGTCGATCGAGGCGGCCGTGATCGACAGGCGCGAGGCGGTGTCGCGGTCGATCGTGACATATGCCGCCGCACCGGTGGCGCCGGCATCGGTCGTGACATTCTTCAGCTGTTTTTGCTGCGCCATGCGCGCCACCAGCTTGTTCGCCCATTCCGTGACGGTGGCAGTATCGGCGCCTTCGAGCGACACGCGGTATTGCGTCGGCCCGGTCTCTGCATCGATGGTCAGGTCCTGGGTGGGCTGCAGGTACAGCGTCAGGCCAGCCACCTGCGCGACGCGTGCTTTCAGGCGGTCCATGATGTCGTTCTGGTTGCCGTCGCGGTCGTGCTTCAGGTTGATCAGCATGGTGCCGGCGTTGAGCATGGTGTTGTTGGCGCCATCGACGCCGACGTTCGAACTCAGCGACTCCACGGCAGGATCGGCCAGAATTTCACGCGCGGCAAGCTGCTGCAGTTCGGCCATTTTGTCATACGAAATCGCCTGGCGCGCTTCCACGCGCGCCTGCAACTGGCCCGTGTCCTGGGTGGGAAACAGCCCTTTTGGAATCACCATGTACAGCACCACCGTCAGCACCAGCGTGGCCAGCGCCACCAGCAACGTCAGGCCCTGGCGCGCGAGTACCCACGTCAGCGCGCCGTCGTATTTGTGGATCACGCGGTCGAAGAATGCCTGGGTTTTTTCGGCAAATTTCGTTTTCTTTTCTTCCGATTCGGGCTTCAGCCAGCGCGCCGACATCATTGGCACCAGCGTCAGCGACACCACGGCGGAAATCAGAATGGTGATGGCCAGCGTGACGGCGAATTCGCGGAACAAACGCCCCACCACATCGCCCATGAACAGCAGCGGAATCAGCACGGCGATCAACGAGACGGTCAGCGAAATAATGGTGAAGCCAATTTGCGTGGCGCCCTTCAGCGCGGCCGCCATCGGTTTTTCGCCTTCCTCGATATAACGCGCGATGTTCTCGATCATGACGATCGCGTCGTCGACGACAAAGCCGGTGGCAATTGTCAGCGCCATCAGGGACAGGTTGTTCAGGCTGTAGCCCAGCATGTACATGGCGCCGAAGGTGCCGATCAGCGAAATCGGCACCGACAGACTGGCAATCACCGTGGCGCGCACGCTGTGGAGAAAACAGAAAATCACCAGCACGACCAGCACAACGGACAGCACCAGCTCCATCTGCACGTGTTCCACCGACGCGCGGATGCCGGTGGTACGGTCGGTCAGCACATCGAGACGCAGCGCGCCAGGCAGGCCGGCCTGCAGTTCCGGCAGGCGCGCCTTGATCGCGTCGACGGTACCGATGACATTCGCGCCCGGCTGGCGCTGCACGTTCAGAATAATGGCCGGCTTCATGCTCGACCATGCGCCCAGCTTGACGTTTTCAGCGCTGTCGACAACGGTCGCCACGTCGGACAGGCGCACCGGCGCGCCATTCTTGTACGCGACGATCAGGTTTTTGTAATCGGGCGCGGTGATCAGCTGGTCGTTTGCGTTGATGGTGTAGGAGCGGGTCGGCCCATCGAAACTACCCTTGGCGCTGTTGGCATTGGCGCCGGTAATCGCGGTGCGCAGATTGTCGAGACCGAGGCCGTACGAGGCCAGCGCCTGAGTATCGGCCTGGATGCGCACGGCCGGCCGCTGGCCGCCTGACAGCGTCACCAAACCCACGCCATTCACCTGGCTGATTTTCAGCGCCAGGCGGGTGTTGACCAGATTTTGTACTTCCGTCAATGGCATTGTGTCGGAGGTGATCGCCAGCGTCAGCACCGGCGCATCGGCTGGATTGACCTTGGCGTACACCGGCGGCGCCGGCAGGTCGGTTGGCAGCAGGGACGAACCGGCATTGATCGCAGCCTGTACTTCCTGCTCGGCCACGTCGAGCGTCTGCCCGAGGCCGAATTGCAGCGTGATGATCGACACGCCGGCAGCGCTGGTCGAACTCATGCGCGCCAGCCCGGCCATCTGGCCGAAATTGCGCTCGAGCGGCGCGGTGACCGTGCGTGCCATCACTTCGGGACTACCGCCCGGGTACAAAGTCTGCACCTGGATGGTAGGGAAATCGACTTGCGGCAGCGCCGACAGCGGCAGGAATTTATAGCCGACCAGGCCGGCCAGCACGATGGCCACCATCAGCAATGCTGTGGCAACCGGCCGCTGGATAAAGGGTGCGGATGGACTCATTGGTGCGCAGTCCCTTACCGTGCCGGTGCTGCTGCTGCTGGTGCTGCGGCAGCAGGTGCAGCGGCGGCAGCCGACGTTGTCGCCGTGCCCGTAGGCGCAGCCGGCGCCGGTGTGGCCGCGGGAGCGCCCGCCGCACCTTCACGCGACCTGCGGCCACTGTGTTCACCCCTCGCACCGGCACCACCGCCCGCCGGACGGTCGCCCGGCAAGGTCACCTTGGCGCCATCTTTCAAGCGATCGGCGCCTTCGGTAATCACCTTCTCGCCAACCTTCAGGCCGGTGGCAATCTGGATCATGTCGACAGTCGCCTGGCCGCGCGTCACCTTGCGCACCGATGCAGTCTTGTCGGCATTCAGCACATACACGAAGTCGCCGCTGGTGCCGTGGCGCAGTGCCGTCACCGGCACCATCACGGCAGCCTTGATGGTGCGTACTTCGAGGCGCAGATTGACAAACTGGCTGGGGAACAGCTTGCCGTCGTTATTTGCAAAGCGGGCCTTGGCGCGCACGGTACCGGTCTGCACATCGACCTGATTGTCCAGTGCCTGGAAGCGGCCGGCGGCCAGCTTGTCGGTGCGGGTGCGGTCGAGCGCGATGGCCGGGAGGCTGTCGTTCGTGACGATGCGCTCCTGCAGTTCGGGCACCCGATCCTGCGGCACGGCGAATTCGACATCGATCGGCGACAACTGCGTGATCACGGCAATGCCGGTCGTGTCGCCACTGCTGACGAGGTTACCGATATCGACCGTACGCAGGCCAACCCTGCCGGAAATCGGCGCTTTTACCTGCGTGTAGCCGAGATTAATTTTTGCCACGCCTTCCGCGGCGCGGTCGGTCATGATGGTGCCCTCCAGCTGCTTGACCAGCGCGGCCTGCGTATCGACATCCTGGCGCGCAATCGAGTCCTGCGTCAGCAAGGTCTGGTAGCGGTTCAGCATGACGCGCGCGCTTTCCACCTGCGCTTCATCGCGCTGGCGCGTACCTTGCGCCTGCAGCAGCGCCATCTCGAACGGACGCGCGTCGATCGTGGCCAGCACCTGGCCGGCTTTTACCAGTTGCCCCTCGCTGAAATTGATCTTTTGCAGCACGCCGGACACCTGCGCGCGCACCGTCGCGGTGGCTGCTGCCGTGACGGTGCCGAGGGCATCGATCACGACCGGGATATCGGCCTGCGTTGCCGTGGCCACACCCACTGTCGTCGATGGTCCGCCGCGTCCGCCACCGGGACCGCCAGCACCGCGCCCGCCACCGGCTCCCGGCGCACCAGCCGGCGCTTTGTGCGTCAGATGCCATGCCAGATAACCCAGGCCACCCATCAGTGCGATGGCGATCACGCCACCGATGACTTTCGAGCGTTTGCTCTTTTTGACCGGGGTGGCCGGTGGGGTGACTTTTGGCGAGAGTAAAGAAGAATCCATGCTTGTCCTTGTGGCGTGCTGACGCGATTTTTTATCGGAGAGACTTTATCACGCGGCACCATGGTTAATTGTTTCACTCTGTACACAACGTACCCGTAAAAGTATGGTTGGCAAATAAAAAACGGGCGCGAAAACTGCTTCGCGCCCGCTCATTGCCCGTCAATACAATCACGCCAGTCCGTACATGACGTTACATACTCGCTACAAGTTGGATGGAAGACGTGCGGGAAGCGCCGTGGCGCCGCCCGAAAATGCCCTACGGCAGCTCGCACATGCAATGGGTGACCGCGGCAAACGGTTTTTTACGGTCGGCGATATCCGACAGGAACGCCATGTCGTTGGCCACGGTTGCGGCCGTCCCCAGCGGCAAGCCGTCCAGCACACCCAGCTTGACCTGGATATTGATGGCCTGCGACGCCGAGATGCCGAACGATTGCAGCACACGTTCGAACGCCGAACCCTGGCGCTCGATGTAGGTGACGCGGAAATCGCTGCCCAGCCTGGCGCGCTTGGCAGCCGACGCCAGTGCATCGCTGTAGCTGCCGAGCCGGTCGACCAGGCCGCGTTCCTTGGCTTGTGCGCCAGTCCAGACGCGGCCCTGCCCCACGGCGTCAACTGCTGCCACCGGCATTTTGCGGGCGGCGGCAGCCTTGGTGGTGAACTCGCTATACACGTGGTTGATGCTGCTCTGAATCAGTTGTCCGAAGCGGGGGTCGAGCGGACGCAGCGGATTATAGGCATCGGCCAGCCACGTCGTGGTGGTGCCCACCGTGTGAATGCCCAGCTTGTCGGCAACTTTTTCTGCCGTCGGCAAAATGGCGAACACGCCGATCGAACCGGTGACGGTCGACGCATCGGCAATCACCTCGTCGGACGCCATCGAAATCCAGTACCCGCCCGACGCTGCCACGCCGCCCATCGACACCACCACCGGCTTGCCAGCGGCGCGCGTCAGTTCCAGTTCGCGGCGAATCAGTTCGGAGCCATATGCGCTGCCGCCGGGCGAATCGATGCGCAGCACCACCGCCTTGATCTGGTCGTCTTCCCGCGCGCGGCGAATCAGGTCGGCCGTGGACCTGCCGCCGATGCTGCCGGGCCCTTCGTTACCGTCGCTGATGCTGCCTTCCGCCACCACCACGCCGACTGCATCGCCGAACATTTTTTGCGGGTGGCGCGCCAGGTAGTCGTTGAAGGAAATCTGGCGGAAGGTTTTTTTGGCGTCGTCGCGGACACCGAAGCGGATCAGCATGTCGCGCACTTCATCACGTGTCTTGATGCCGTCCACCAGTTTTACCTGCAAGGCGACCTGGGCGGCGTTGCCGTTTGCCGCCGTCATGGTTTCCGGCAAATTGGCGATGGCCTTGTCGATCGTGCCAGCCGCCAGTTTGCGGTTTTTTTCCACCTCGCCCGTGTAATTGGCCCACAGCGCGTTGTACAGGAAAGCATCGGCTTCGGCGGCGGCCGGCGACGGGCCGTTGTTGATGTACGGCTCGGCAAAACTTTTATATGTGCCGACCTTGATCAGGTTGACCGTCACGCCCAGCTTGTCGAGCGCATCGCGGTAGTAATTGCGATGGCGGCCGAAACCTTCGAGCATCACCATGCCCATCGGATGCACATACACTTCATTCGCGTGACTGGCGATCAGATAGTTTTTCTGGTCGTAACTACCGCCCCACGCGATGACTTTTTTGCCGGCGGCGCGCACGCGGTCCAGCGCGGCGCCCATTTCATGCAGGTTGGCCATGCCGGACACGTCGAACTCGTCCAGGAACAACACGACGCTGGTGATATTGCTGTCCCTGGCGGCATTGTCGAGTACGGTCAACAAGTCACGCAGCTGTATCGTGCGCTTCGAATCGCCGCCGCCCACGCTCGACATCAGCGTTTCGCGCACGGTGGCGCTGTGCTGCTCGACAAGTTGACCCTTTAATTCAAGTACCAATGCTGTCTTGTCGGACAAGGGTTTGGCGCCGCCGCTGAAGATCGCCATCAGGATCAGGACGATGATCAGCAGGAAGATCAAATTGAAAATGGTGCGCCGGGTCGCGTCGAGCGCGCGCCAGAACATGCCAAAGCCACGGCGCACCGCGGTGAAAGGTTGAAAGGACATCAGAACTCCAGGGTGAAATGGCAAATGAATCAGACGGTCGCGACCGCTGCAGCAGCTGGTTGCCGCTTGGAAATCAAAAACAACCCGGCGAACACAAGAATACCGTTCACCATCAGCAGTTCAAGCCCAAGACGATAACTTCCCAGCAGGTGCGCTTGATTAAACTCAATCATTGCACACAAAATCGGTGCGCCGATAGTCACGAATGGCACGCGTTTGTCATTCAGCGTGCGCGACGTCATCATGCCGAACGCAAACAGGCCGAGCAAGGGGCCGTAGGTATAACTGGCCAGCTTCAGGATGAGACCGATCATGCTGGGGTTGTCCGCAAGTTTGAAAAGCATCACCAGCACCAGGAACAGGACGGCAAACCCCAGGTGGACGCGTCGACGCAACGCGATTTTGCCCTGCTCGCTCAAGTCGCCGCGACGCTGAATGCCGAGCAAATCGATGCAGAAGCTGGACGTCAGCGCCGTGATCGCACCGTCGGCACTCGGAAACAGCGTCGACACCAGCGCGATCAGGAATGCGATCTGGACAAACGCCGGCAGATGGCCCATCACGACGCTGGAAAAAATCTTGTCGCCGGTGGCGGTCACGCCCACCGTCGGTGCATACAGGTACAGCAAGCCGCCGAGAAACAAAAACGCCGACAGGACAATCGTGAGCACCACGGTGAGGCTCAGCAAATTCTTTTGCGAATCCTTCAGGGTTTTCACGGAAATGGTCTTCTGCATCATTTCCTGGTCCATGCCGGTCATCGTCATCACGATGAAAATACCGGCGATAAACTGCTTCCAGAAAAAATTGGGACTGTTGACATCCGTGGTGAAGATGCGCGACAAGCCCTGCGTGTGCATCTGCGCCAGGCTTTCGCCGACCGACAGGTTCATCTGGTTGAGCAGGAAGCCGATGCAGGCGAACAAGCCCACCAGCATGCAGGTAGTTTGCAGCGTATCGGTCCAGACAATGGTTTTCACGCCGCCCTGGTAGGTGTACATCAGGATCATGGCGAGGATCACCACCGTACTCAGCCAGAACGGGACGCCGAGGCTGTCGAGGATAACTGCCTGCAGGATATTGACCACCAAATACAGGCGCGCCGTCGAGCCGACCAGGCGTGACAGGATGAAGAAGCCGGCGCCGCTCTGGTACGCGCGTTTGCCGAGGCGCACGTCGAGGTAGGTGTAAATCGAGGTCAGCTGCAAGCGGTAGTACAACGGCAGCAGGATGTAAGCGACGGCGATGTAGCCGACCACGTAGCCGATCAGGATCTGCCCATAGCCAAAGCCATCGCGCCCGACGGCGCCGGGTACGCTGATAAACGTGACGCCCGACAAGGTGGTGCCGACCATGCCGAAAGCCACCAGCACCCAATTCGAGCTTTTGTTACCGATGAAAAAACTGTCGTTGGTGGCGTTGCGGGATGTGGCCCAGGCAACGCCGAGCAGCAGGGCGAAATAGCCGATGAGAATACAGAAGAGGAGTAGCGGGGACATGGGTGCTCGTAACGGTGAATCGCCCGGCAATATACACCGGCGCGGGCGCGTCGTCAGCGCCCGTCACACGCTATGCAGTCATGCTACCAGCGGTATGTCGCAGACAGCACCGCATTGCGGCGCGCGCCAAACCAGCAGTCGCCCCGGCCCAGACACGTGGCCACGTACGTTTTATCGGCCAGGTTATTGATGTTCAGCGCGATACGCCACTGCGGGGTATCCCACGCAATCATCGCATCGACCAGGTTCACCGCGGGCGTGACCGGCGCCGCGCCATCCTTGAAATCGCTCATGTGACGCACGCCGGCGCCGCCGGACAGCCTGGTCCCTGCAACGACAAAGTTGCGCTTGGCCCACAGCGACGCCTGATGTTTCGGGATGGCTTCGAGTTGCGTGTCGAGGTCGATGTAGTTGTACTGCGCGATGATGTCGATCTCCTGCCAGACCCGGCCACGCGCTTCCAGTTCGACGCCCTTGGCGTCGGTGCTGCCAAGCTGCACCGTCAGCACCGGCGTCAGCGATTTCAGCTGGTTTTTCTCTTTCCACTGATACGCGCTGGCGTTCAGCGCCAGATTGCTGCCCACCGGCTCGTATTTGACGCCGGCTTCCCATTGCTGGCCGCGCAGTGGCTTGAAAACCTGCCCTTGCGTGCTGTTGGCAACCGGCGTGAACGACTCGCTGTAGCTGACATACGGCGACACGCCGCTGTCGGCCAGATACATCAGGCCCGCGCGCTTGGTGGTGGCGCTGGATTTCTGCGTATCGGAACCCACTGTTTCATTATCCGCACGGTCGTGGCGCAGGCCGACGGTCAGCAGCCACTGCGACGTCAGGTTGATCTGGTCCTGCGCGTACAGGCCGGTCTGTTTCTGGGTATTTGCCGCCAGCGGGCTCAGATCGCCCGGGCTGAACGTGAAACCCGTGTACACCGGGTTGAAGACGTCGATCTGCGTACCGGCCGGATAGCCTGCCGAGCCGGTCTGTTTGTAATGCAGGTAATCCACGCCAACCAGTACCTTGTGCTTCATGGCACCGGTGTTGAAATTGCCTTCGACAGCCTGATCGGCGCCGAACACCTTGGTGGTGGTCAGCGACGCATTGCCAAAACGGTCGACGAGACGCTGGTTGACCGGGTCGGCATTGAAGCCGCCGGGCAGCGAGAACGAATCCGCGTACAGGCTGCGGTAATCGTTTTCAGTGTTGGAGTAGCGGACATTCTGGCGCACCTTCCACTGGCTGTTGAGCACGTGTTCGAGGCTCCAGCCAAATGTTTTGCGCTTGGTGTTGTACGCGTCGAAGCCGGGTTCGCCGATGAAGCGGCTGGTAGGAATCTTGCCATTCGGATTGCCCACCGACACGCCCGACCACGGGAAAAACTGGTTGCTGGAAACGGTCTTGTCGTCCTGGTACAGCGCCATCAGCGTCAGCGTGGTGTCGTTGGTCGGCTTCCACGTCAGCGACGGCGCGATCAGCGTACGGTTGTCGGGAACGAAATCGACCTGGGTATTCGCGTCGCGCTTGACCATGATGAGGCGATACAACCACTTGCCGTCCTCGCTGAGCGGGCCGGTAAAATCGCCTTGCACCTGCTTGCGCTGGTAACTGCCAAATTGCACGCCAATCTCGTTCTGGGCTTCGGCAAGCGGCCGCTTGCTGACCATATTGACGACGCCGCCAGTACCGCCCTGCCCGTACAGCATGGCTGCCGCGCCGCGCAGTACATCGATGCGTTCGAGGGTGTACGGATCGGTGCGGGCCGAGCTGGTGTAGTAGCTCAAGGACTTGCGCACACCGTCCAGGTATTCATCCGGGCTGACGCCGCGGATGCGCACGCCATCGCTGCGCGCGTCCTGACCATAAGCGTCTGACCGCACGCCGGCCGCATAGTTCAGCGCGTCCTGCAGATTCACTGCGCCCTGGTCGATGATCTGGTCCATCGTGACGACCGTCACCGATTGCGGGGTTTCCGCAAGGCGCGTGTCGGTTTTCGTGGCGGCAACGCTGCGCTTGGCGCGATAGCCTTTCACTGGAGTCGCTGCCGTATCGGCATTTCCCGTAACGAGGACGCGCGGAATAGCCGATGCGTCGTCGTCCGCAGTGGGAGCGGTCTGCGCCCATGCTGGCATCGCGCTACCGACGGTGAGTTCGGCAAGCAGGATTACCAGGGCTAAACGACGTGGCTTGAACGGGGAGGCGCGACGAGACATGAAAACATGCTCCTTTTTATATTTGGAGGGGTAGAAGTGGCGTGGATGGCGCAGCGAAAAATACGGAAATTTGCAACACATCTCACCACAACGCAAATGAGAATCATTTGCAATGGGCGAGATTTTAGCCGAGGCTTTGCTGAATAGCAAGTCTCGATACGTGACGATGTCACTGCGAGTTCGTCACCGCAACGATGGTTTTATGCCGAACGACAGCGCGGGATACGCGCAAGCACGCCCGGACACTTCCCCTTGGATGAGGACGAGCAAGGTGTGACAGTGACAGGGTTAATGCAGGAGGAATGGGGAAAGGTGCGTTTCCGGAGGAAACACCGCGCAAGCCAGAAAGCTTGCGCGGCGGTACAGACTACATCAAGCCTGGTCGGCTTTCGGCTTGGCCGGACGGCGGGCACGGGCCGGTTTTTTAGCAACGTCGGCAGCCGCGTCGACAGACGCTTCCGAAGCGGCTGGTGAACCAGCGTCATCGGCTGGCTGCTCCGCGACAACTTCCACCGCTGCAGTTTTCGCGGCACCTTTACGGGCAGCAGGCTTGCGCGCTGGCTTGGCTGGCGCTACGGCTTCCGGCGCTGACTCCGGCGCTGGCGCTGCGGCTTCCGGCGCTGGCGCTGGCTCTGGCGTCACCGGCGCAGCAGGCGCTTGCACAGCAGCGTCCGCGGCTTTTTGAGCAGCAGTCTTGCGCGGTGCACGGCGACGCTCGCTGGCAGCTGGTGTCACATCAACAACCGGCGCGGCATTGTCTACCTGGCCAGACGCTGCTTCGACAGTGGACCGTTCCGGCGCCGGCGCTACCTCGTCATGCAGGCCGGCAGCGGCAGCTGCAGCTTCCAGAGCCTGCTGCTGCTCATGGAATGCGCGCTCGGCGCTGGCTTCCGGATAGTTGGGGCCATTCTGATTGCGCGGACCACGGTTGCGGCCACGGCCACGCAGTTCCGGCGGCAACGCATTTTCATGCGATTTCGGCTGTGCTTCGGACGGCGTGCGCTCGCGATTGGCGTCGGCTGGCAGACGGTCACCATTGCGGCCACGACCGCGGCCACGACCTTCTTTTTGCTTCGGCAGATTTTGCTGCTTCGGCTGGGCTGGCTGGGTGGGCTGGGCTGGCTGAGTCTGCTGGGTCGGCTGCGTGTCGCCTGTGACAGCGGGCTGACGCTCGCGGTCACGACCGCGGTTACGGCCTCGCGGATTTTGCTGGCGCGGCTGCTGCAGCTGCTGCGGCTGTTGCGGTTGCTGCGGCTGCTCTTCCGCCTCATCGTCCTTGTCCTCGACGTCAAGCTCGATCTCATCATCGACAACCGCCGTCTGCACGACCGGCGTACGGAAGCTGGTACGGCTGCGCGGACGCTCTTGCTGCGGTGGACGATTGTTGCGCGGTGGCGGCGTCGCTTCGATTGGTTCGGCGGCGATGGTTTCGGTGTCGTCAGCGGCAACTTCTACCTGCTCGTCAGCGCCAGCATCGGTGACAACGGCCGGCGCGGCATTCTGGCTGCGGTACACATAAGCACCCGATTTTTCGTCGCGGCCAAATTCCAGCAAGCCGCGGCTCTGCGCCTCTTCCAGCAATTTACCGAACGTGGAAAAGCCGAAGTAGCTTTCGTTGAATTCGGGACGGCGGCGTTTCAGGGTGTCCTTCAACAGCGACGCCCAGATCTTGCCACTGTCGCCACGTTCGGAAACCAGCGCATCGAAGGTCTCGACGACCATTTCGACTGCCAGCGCCTTGCGTGCATCGAGCTCTTCCTTGCGGCGGTTCGATTCGTCCGACGCCGGACGTTTTTCCGTGGCCGGACGCGCCTTGCGCTCTTCGCGCTTGGCCACCGTGCGTTTCACTTCGCGCACCAGGTCGTCGTAGAAAATGAATTCGTCGCAATTGGCGACCAGCAAATCGGACGTGGATTGCTTCACGCCGACAGCAATCACGTGCTTGTTGTTTTCACGCAGTTTCGACACCAGCGGCGAAAAATCGGAGTCGCCCGAAATGATGACGAAGGTGTTGACGTGCGATTTTGTGTAGCACAGGTCGAGGGCATCGACTACCAGGCGGATGTCGGCCGAGTTTTTGCCGGACTGGCGCACGTGCGGGATTTCGATCAGCTCGAAATTCGACTCGTGCATCGCGGCCTTGAAGCCTTTGTAACGCTCCCAGTCGCAATACGCCTTCTTGACGACGATGCTGCCTTTCAGCAGCAAGCGTTCGAGGACTGGTTGAATATCGAATTTTTCGTAGTTGGCGTCACGGACGCCGAGCGCGACATTTTCAAAGTCGCAGAATACCGCCATGCTGATATTGTCTGAGGATGAAGCCATAAATGTGTTTTTCTATTGTTAGGTGGGCTGGCAGCCGCACGCATCGGGTCGCACGGTATGCGCCAATTATACGCAATACGGTTCTTTTGACGGTGCCAGCCACGCTTGCGACGGTGCCAGCCACGCTTCTGCACGTCGTTCACCCGGGTTGCGTCAGGTGTGCGACGCCGTTTTGCTACAGCCGCGCCAGTGTCGCAGGGTCCGACAGGCCGTCGAAAAAAGTGTCGATACAGGCCTGAAATACCTCTTCATCAGGCGCCACGTCGGCAAACAATGTCATCGACGAATGGAATTTTAAATCATCCGGCGCGTGAAAAATTTTGTCGACCGGCACATCGGCGTGCGCCAGCACCAGTGCCGCGCACTCGCGCAGGCGCGGCCCCAGCACCGGATGCGCCAGATAGTCGGCAGCCTCGTCATCGGAAACAATCGCATACCGCTGCGCCATCTCGCTGTGTCCCAGGCCCGCAATCTGCGGAAAGATGAACCACATCCAGTGCGTGCGCTTGTGGCCGTGACGCAGTTCGTTCAGGACAGTCTTGTACACAGGGTTTTGCGCGGAGACGAAACGCTCCAGGTTGAATTCGCTAGTCATGGCATTAATCCTCGAGGTCCTGAAAATGACCCACCCATGCTACATCGCTTCGGCAATTTGCTAAAGTAGCGCCACGATGAAACCTGAAGACCTCACCCTGCTGCTGACGCGCGATATGCCCTACGGGAAATACAAGGGCCGCAAACTCGCCGAATTGCCCGGCCACTATCTGGGCTGGTTTGCCCGCGAAGGCTTTCCCAAGGGCGAACTGGGCCAGCTACTCAATTTAATGTACGAGCTGGACCACAACGATTTACGCAGTTTGCTCGACCCGCTGCGGCGCCGTTAATCGCGGCTTTGCGAGAAACGCAGGCGGTTGCCAAACGGATCGGCAATTTCCATCGTCGTGCCCCATTCCTGCTGATGCAGCCCGGGACGCGCATAGCCGTATTGTTTCGCGTTCAGCTCGGTGTGCAATGCGGCGATATCGTCGAGGCGCACGAACACGGTCGATCCTGGCGTGGCGTCGCCGTGGTGCTCGCTCAGATGCAGCACCAGCGCGTCGCGGTGAATCTGCAGATAGAGCGGCAGCGCCGGATCGTAGCGATGTTCCCAGTCCACCGTGAAGCCCAGGAAATCACAATAAAACTCGCGCGCTTTGGCTTCGGAAAAGATGCGCAGGATCGGTATTGCTGCAGAAATTTTCATAGTCGATTTTTTCGATGATGGGTGCTCAAATAACTCGTTTTAGCTTTCCGGGCGACGCGTCTATACTTTATTTCATTCAAGGGGCCGATGCAAACCCCGGTTCGAAACGATTGCATATCAACTAACTGACTGGAGCTCATCATGCTGGAAATTCGTAAAAGTGAACATCGCGGCAATGCCAACCACGGCTGGCTGCAATCGCAACATACGTTCTCGTTCGGCAGCTACCACGATCCCGCCCACGTCGGCTTCGGCCCACTGCTGGTGATCAACGAAGACCGCGTGGCGCCGGCCCAGGGTTTCGGTACCCACGGCCATCGCGACATGGAAATCATTTCGTATGTGCTCGACGGCGCACTGGAACACAAGGACAGCATGGGCACCGGTTCGGTGCTGCATTATGGCGACGTTCAGCGCATGAGCGCCGGCAGCGGTGTGCGTCACAGCGAGTTCAACGGTTCCACCAGCGAGCAGGTGCATTTCCTGCAAATCTGGATCCAGCCGAACGTCACGGGCATTCCGCCGAGCTACGAAGAAAAGCGCTTTGCGCCGGAAGACAAGCAAGGCAAATTGCGCGTCGTGGCGTCCAGCGATGGCCGCGAAGGCTCGGTGCTGATTCACCAGGACGCCTGTATCTACGCCACCATCCTGAATGGCCCCGATGCAGTCACACATCCGATGGCAACCGGCCGCCTGGGGTATGTCCATGTGATCCGGGGCCGCGTGACGGTGAATGGCGAAGTGCTGAACGGCGGCGATGCATTGAAACTGCGCGGTGAAGACCACATCACCCTGGGCAGCGCTGAAGCGGCCGAAGTGCTGGTGTTCGATTTGCCCGCCGAATAAACGCCGCCCCATGCGACGTGGCCCTGTGGAGACGGGCCGCGTCGTTTTGCTTTACACTTGCGCCTATAGAGACAGTCCGAGAATTCCGCCATGCCCGCCACACCCAGCTTCGTTCCAGCGTCCTCCCCCACCGATCAACTGGTCGATTACGTCACCTCGTGCGCCCTGCCCACCCCGTGGGCCCAGTTCACGCTGCACGCGTTTGTCGAGCACGCCACCGGCAAGGAACATCTGGCAATGGTGCTGGGCGATATCGGCGATGGCGCGCCAGTGCTGGCGCGCGTTCACTCGGAATGCCTGACGGGCGACGTGCTGTTTTCGCAGCGTTGCGATTGCGGCGCCCAGCTCGAAGGCGCACTGCAAAAGATTGCCGAAGAAGGCCGCGGCGTGCTGCTGTATCTGCGCCAGGAAGGTCGCGGCATCGGCCTGCTGAATAAAATCCGTGCGTACCGCCTGCAGGAAGCTGGCGCCGATACTGTCGAAGCCAATTTGCAACTGGGTTTTCATGCGGACGCACGCAACTACGAACTCTGCAAGCCGATGCTGGAGCAGTTCGGCGTTCAGCAACTGCGCCTGATGACCAACAACCCGCGCAAGATCGAGGCGATGACCCGTCTCGGCATCACCGTGACCGAGCGCGTGCCGCTGCTGGTCAACCGGAATGCCTTCAACACCGGCTATCTCGACACCAAGCAGGCCAAGCTCGGCCACATGATGACGCCGCCGCTGGTGGCCGTTGTCAAGGACGGTAAATAAATCAAAAAAAAGTGGAAACCTACTTTTTTTTGGAAGGGCGCGCGCTAAAAATGCCTGGCGGAGCCAGATCATTTTTAGAGTCAACTTCCGAAACACATAAAAGCACGCGGCAAAAGTGGAAACCTGCTTTTTTTTGCAACGGCGCGCGCTAAAATTGCCTGCGAAGTTAGATCACTTTTAGAGTCAACTTCCGCAACACATAAAAGCACGCAGCAAAAGTGGAAACCTGCTTTTTTTTGCAATGGCGCGCGCTAAAATTGCATCCCAAGTTAGATCATTTTTAGAGTCAACTTC
>JALYUM010000204.1 GCA_030853745.1 Pseudomonadota bacterium
TCGCGTGGATCGCGCGCCAGCAACCTGCGCACCATGTCTGCGGCATTGTCGCCATCGAACAGCACGCCGGCCACCGCATTGGTGATTGGCATGTCCACGCCCAGCTTTAGCGCCAGGTCGCGCACCGCGCGCGCGCACGGCACGCCTTCGGCTACGTGGCCCAGTTCGTCGACGATTGTCGCGAGGGGCTTGCCTTGCGCCAGTGCCAGGCCGACGCGGCGGTTGCGCGACAAATCGCCGGTGGCAGTGAGAATCAGGTCGCCAATCCCGGTCAGGCCCATGAAAGTGCTGGTGCGTCCGCCCAGGATGGTGCCCAGGCGCGTGATTTCAGCCAGACCGCGCGTGATGAGTGCGGCTCTGGCATTCAAGCCCAGGCCCAGGCCGTCGGCAACACCGGTGGCAATTGCCAGGATGTTTTTTACAGCGCCACCGACCTCGACCCCCACCATGTCGTCGCAGGCATACACGCGCATGCTGCCGCCATGCACGGCCGCCACCACGCGGTTGCGCAGGCGTTCATCTTCGGACGCCACCGTCAGCGCGCACGGCAAACCGCGCGCGACTTCCTGCGCAAACGACGGGCCCGACAAAGCTGCGCCGCTGATCTGGCCACCCAGCACCTCGCGCATCACCTGGTGCGGCAACAGACCTGTGCCGTACTCAAAACCCTTGCACAGCCAGACGATATGGTCGATCGGGTAGCCTTTCAGTTGATCGAGCAGGGGCCGCAACCCGGCCACCGGGCAGGCAGCGATCAGCAGCGTGCGGACACCATCGGCAGGCGTGGCGTGTGCCAGCGCTGCGGCAAAATCACTGCTGACTTTCAAGCTTTCCGGCAAGGGAAAACCGGGCAGATACGCCGTGTTTTCGCGGGCTGCCTGCGTGGCCGCCATGGCTTCCTGGTTGCGTCCCCACAGCAGCACATCGTGGCGTGCTGCCAAAGAAATGGCCATGGCGCTGCCCCAGGCGCCAGCGCCCAGGACGGTAATTTTGAAGGGGGTGGTCAAGTCAGTCATGGAGGGTTCCATCGGTTAAACGCATGCAGCGGCGCAGGCCAGCATAACAGGGCCTGTGTGGGAAACGAATGGTGGAGGGCATAACGGACAGCGTCCCGCGCAGTGCACGGGACGCTTGAGACAAACAGATTAGTTTGCTGGTGCAGCAGCAGCGGCTTCAGCCATTGCCTGGATGCGCTGCTGGTAGAACACTTCGAAGTTGATTTCCGCCAGGTGCACTGGTGGGAAGCCGGCGCGGGTGATCACGTCGGCAATGTTCGAACGCAGGTACGGGTACACGATGTTCGGGCAACCGATGCCCAGCAGTGGGTCCATCTGGTCGGCAGGAATGTTGCGCGCCTCAAAGATGCCGCCCTGTTTGCCTTCCACCAGGAAAGCGACTTTGTCCTTGATCTTCGCGGTTACGGTGATGGTGACGGTCGACTCGTAAATGCCTTCGGCGATCGCTTCTGCACCGACGTCGAGGGCGACTTCGATGGTTGGCGCTTCCTGCTCGAGGAAAATGCCTGGCGAATTAGGTTGCTCGAGCGACAGGTCTTTCAGGTAGACGCGCTGGATTTGAAATACGGGTTGCAGAGTTTCGTCGGACATGGAACGCTTTCGTTGTAATAGTGGGGGAGGCACGGGCTATTCAGAAGGTGCCTGGAATCAAACGCGCGGGTAATTGTATCAAAACCAACTGGCGAGTCATAGCCTCCCGGTTGGCCTTACCCGCGGCGCACCGCCGGTACAACAATTCGATGAATCAGGCGCCTGCGAGCAGCGGATCGAGGCGGCCGGACTGGTCAAGTGCGTACAAATCGTCGAAGCCACCCACATGCGTTTCGCCGACGTAAATTTGCGGCACGGTGCGGCGGCCGGTCTTTTGCATCATGATCGTGCGCTGCTCCGGGTCGAGGTCGACGCGGATGCGTTCGATGTCCTTGACGCCCTTGGCTTCGAGCAGGCGCTCGGCGCGGACGCAATACGGGCAGCTGGCGGTATGGTAGAGGACGACGTGTGCTGACATGAGAATTCCTTTGAATCTGGTTATTTGGTAATCGGCAAACCGGCAGTCACCCAGGCTGGCTGGCCACCGTCGAGGCTGAACACGTCGGTATAGCCGGCGGCGCCTAATGTTTTGGCGGCCTTGTCGGCGCGGGCACCGCTTTGGCACACCACAACCACGGTTTTGGCCTTGAATTTGTCCAGTTCGCCGATACGAGCTGACAAGTCTGCCAGTGGAATGTTTTTCGCGTCGCGCAAATGCCCTGCGGCAAAATCTTCCGCGCTGCGCACGTCGACGACGACGGTCTTGCCGCGGTTGATCAACTGCGTCACTTGCAGGGCAGAGGCACGGCGGCCGCGGGGCTGGATGGCTGGCCACAACAGGGCGGCGCCCGACAGGACGGCGATCGCGACGACGAAAATATGGTCAAGAATGAATTTCACTGGGCTTCCATGGTTGAACTGAATCCGCGCATTATAAAATAGAAGCAGACCTGCAAACTTTTAGCCATTTTTTTGAGAAAAACCCATGTACAAAATCGTATTCATGCGTCACGGCGAGTCCACCTGGAATCTCGACAATCGTTTTACCGGCTGGACCGACGTCGACCTGACGGACAAGGGCGCGAAGGAAGCGCGCGCCGCGGGCCGTGTATTGAAAGAGGCCGGTTTCACGTTCGATCTGGCCTATACCTCGGTGCTGAAGCGCGCGATTCGCACGCTGTGGCTGGCGATGGACGAGATGGACATGATGTGGCTGCCGATTAAAAACGACTGGCGCCTGAACGAGCGTCACTACGGCGCGCTGCAGGGCCTCGACAAGGCCGAGACCGCTGCGAAATATGGCGATGCGCAAGTGCTGGTATGGCGTCGCAGCTACGACACGCCGCCGCCGCCGCTCGAGGCTGGCGATGAGCGCAGTTCTGCAACCGACCCGCGCTACGCCACCTTGACGCCTGCCGACATTCCGCTGACCGAGTGCCTGAAAGATACGGTCGCGCGCGTGATGCCGGCATGGGATGAAGAAATTGCCCCGGCAATTCGCGCGGGCCGCCAGATCCTGATCAGCGCCCACGGCAACAGCCTGCGTGCCTTGATCAAGATGCTCGATGGCATCAGCGATGAAGACATCGTCGGCCTGAATATTCCGAATGGCCAGCCGCTGGTCTATGAACTCGATGCCGACCTGAAACCGATCCGCCATTACTACCTGGGCGACCAGGATGCGATCGCCGCTGCGGTCGCCGCCGTGGCGAACCAGGGAAAGGCAAAGTAAGCTTTGCATTGCTATTTCAGGAAGTCGGTTGCCGTGGCGCTGTGTGCGCTGCTGGTGACCGCCGCCGCATCCGGCGCCCCCGCGCGCCCGACCGAGCGCAGTAAACAAAAGGCCGCCGCGGAAGTTCAGCGCGCCGGCATCCAGCAAAAACTGTCCGCGCTGAAACGCGACATCAGCAAGACGGAAAGC
This sequence comes from Pseudomonadota bacterium, assembly GCA_030853745.1. Classification (GTDB taxonomy): domain Bacteria; phylum Pseudomonadota; class Gammaproteobacteria; order Burkholderiales; family Burkholderiaceae_D; genus JALYUM01. The sequence continues at coordinate 3,469 of JALYUM010000204.1, forward strand.
GCAAAAGAAGACGCCGCCGACACGTTGGCCGCATCCGAAGAAGCCATCTCGGACGCCAACCGCGCCTTGCGCGATCTGGGCCAGGAACAGGGCGAAACGAATACGAAGCTGGCCAACCTCAATGCCAACCAGCACAACCTGAATCGCACGATCGACACGCAAAAGCAGCAGCTGGCCAAGTTGCTGCGCCAGCATTATGTCGGTGGCAACGAAGACCGCATCAAGCTGCTGCTGTCGGGTGACAATCCGAACCGTATCAACCGCGACATGCAAATGCTGTCGTATGTCTCGCAGGCGCAGGCGCGCCTGCTGAGCGCGTTGCGTACCAACCTGGTCGCGGTCGAAGCGAACAAGGAAGAAGCGCAGAATGCCAAGGACGAGCTGGAAGAAATCGCTCAGGAACAGCGCGACCAGAAAGTTCAGCTCGAGAAAGAAAAAGCCAAACGCGCGGCATTGCTCGGCACGCTGTCGACCAAACTCGTGGCGCAGCGCAAGGAAGCTGGCAACCTGGCGCGGGACGAGCAACGCATGACGGGCCTGGTCGATCAATTGTCCAAGCTGATCCGCGAGCAGGCAATTGCCGCGGCGGCTGAACGCAAGCGCCTGGCGGCGGTGGCCGAAGCACGTGCCAAGGCGGCTGCGGAAGCGAAGTTGCTGGCCGAAACGCGCGCCCGTGCCCAGCGCGCTGAGCGTGAACGCGAAAGGTTGGCGCAACAGCATCGCGCGCCAAATAAATCGGGAAAACCTGAACCAGTCGAGCCGCGCATTGTCGAACAAGCTCCGGTGGTGGAACGCCCGGTCAAAGTGGAGAAGCCTGACCCGGCAGCGGCACGGGCGGCCGATATTGCGCTCGCTCCAGCCGCGCCCGACGGCGCGTTTGCCGGCCTGCGCGGTCGCATGAGTGCGCCGATTGCCGGACGCATCGCCGCGCGTTTCGGTGCCAAGCGTGGCGATGGGCCGACGTGGAAAGGCATGTTCATCAAGGCCGGGGAAGGGTCCGAGGTGCGGGCAGTGGCGGGCGGGCGCGTGGTGTTCGCCAACTGGATGCGTGGTTTCGGGAATCTGATCATCATCGATCATGGCAGCGAGTACCTGTCGATCTATGGCAACAATCAGACTTTGCTGAAAAGTGCCGGCGATACGGTCAAGGCGGGCGACCAGATTGCGAGCGCGGGGAACACCGGCGGCAACGAAGAATCGGGGCTATACTTTGAGCTCAGGCACCTTGGCAAGGCGTTCGACCCTGCCGGCTGGATCAAATTCTAAGGGTATTGCATCATGGGTAACAGAGTCAAAAACGTCGCGCTGATCGGCATGGGCATGGTGGCTGGCATTGCCGCTTCGGTGCAGTTTTCTGCCTACGCCCAGAAGCCCGGTCCGGCGCCGCTGCCGCTCGATGAATTGCGCCAGCTGGCCGATGTGTACGGCCTCATCAAGAGTGATTACGTCGAGCCGGTGGCCGACAAGAAGCTGCTGTCGAAAGCCATCAGCGGCATGGTGGCGTCGCTCGATCCGCACTCGGTCTACCTCGATAAAGAGGCATACACCGAAATGCGCGAAAGCGTGCAGGGCAAGTTTGTCGGCCTGGGCATCGAAGTGTCGATGGAAGATGGTTACGTGAAAATCATTTCGCCCATCGACGATTCGCCGGCCTACCGCGTCGGCATCAAGTCCGGCGACCTGATTACCCGTATCGACAGCACGCCCGTCAAGGGCATGTCGCTCGATGAAGCCATCAAAAAAATGCGTGGCGTTCCATTCAGCAAAGTTGTGCTGACCATTGCCCGGCGCGGTGAAGAGCGCCCGTGGGTGGTGCCGGTGACGCGCGAAGAAATCAAGGTCGCCAGCGTCAAGTCGAAAATGGTCGAGCCCGGTTACGGCTGGGTGCGCGTGACGCAGTTCCAGGAAGAGACCATCGACGACATGGTGACAAAAATTGGCGAGCTGTATGCGCAAAATCCGAATCTGAAAGGGCTGGTGCTCGATCTGCGTAACGATCCCGGTGGCCTGCTGCCGAGTGCCATCGGCGTCTCCAGCGCGTTCTTGCCGAGCGACCAGTTGATTGTCTCTACTGCCGGACAGGTGGCGGACTCGAACCGGAAATTTTATGGCCGGCGCGAGTTTTATGCGCCGGCTGGTGCCGATCCGCTGGCCAAGTTACCAGCGGCACTAAAAACCGTGCCGATGATCGTGCTGGTCAATACCGGCTCGGCGTCGGCGTCGGAGATCGTCGCCGGCGCATTGCAGGATTACAAGCGCGCCATCGTGATGGGCAGCCAGACGTTCGGCAAGGGATCGGTGCAAACGCTGCGTCCGCTTGGTCCTGACACTGCCGTTAAAATCACCACCGCCCGTTACTACACGCCAAAGGGCCGCTCGATTCAGGCGACGGGGATCGTGCCCGACATCGCGGTCGATGAAACGGCAGAAGGCGACGGCCTGAACGCGCTGCGCATCCGCGAATCGGACCTTGAAGGCCACCTGGCAAGCAAAGGTGCCAACAAGGAGCCGAGCGCCAAGGACAAGCGCGACGTGCTGGAAGAAGATCAGCGCGCCGCAGCGCTGCTGCGTGATCGCAAGCCGCTCGATCTGGGCGGGAAAGACGACTTCCAGCTGGCGCAGGCCATTAACCATTTCAAGGGCCTGCCAGTGAAGGTGGCCAAAGTGGATAGCGACCCTTCAGCGCCAGCAGCGCCGGCGACAGAGAAAAAACCCTCGGAAACCGCGCCGCCTGAGTTAAAGGGCAGCAAGAAGAAGTAATAAGGTAACAAGAAGAAGCAAGGCAAAAAAACCAGGCAAGCAGCCTGGTTTTTTTTGGTTCATTTAGTTAGTCCAGCACGTCGGTATTCAAAATCCCGCTCGGCTTGCCTTCCGCAAAATTCACGATATTCCTGAACGCGGTGCCGAGATACAGCTCGTAACTATCCTTCTCGACATACCCCAGGTGCGGCGTGGCCAGCACCATCGGCATCTTCAACAGCGCACTATCTGCCGGCAATGGCTCACTGGTAAACACGTCGATCGCCGCCGACCCCGGGTGTCCTTTCTTCAGGCCGTCCTCCAGCGCATTCTCGGCTACCAACTCGGCCCGGCTGGTATTCACGAACAGCGCGTCCGGTTTCATGCGCGCGAGGTCTTCCGCCGTGACAATTCCGCGCGTGGCGTCGGCCAGGCGCAGGTGCAGGGTCAGCACGTCGGCCCGTTCAAAAAAACTCGCGCGGGTGGCCGCCGCTTCCCGACCATCGGCCTGTGCCGCAGCGCGGCTGGCGTCGCTGCCCCAAACCAGCACCGACATCCCGAACGCTTCTGCATAACCGGCCACCATTTTGCCAATCTTGCCGTACCCCCAGATTCCCAGCGTACGGCCCTTCAGCACGCGGCCCAGGCCGTTGAACGGTGGGTGGATCGATGCCATCTGCCACAAGCCATCCTTCAAATTGCTGGCGTAGGGCACGATCTTGCGGCTTGCCGCCATGATCAGCGCCCAGGTCAACTCGGCGGGCGCGACGGGCGATCCGGTGCCCTCGGCAATCGCGATCTTGTGGGCGGTGGCAGCGACCACATCGACGTGCCCGGCCAGTTTGCCGGTCTGCGAAATCAGCTTCAAATTGGGCAATTTGGCCAGCAGCGCGGCGGGGAGGGCAGTGCGCTCCCGGATCAGCACGAGGGCGTCGAATGGGGCCAGGCGAATGGCCAGCTGGCCGAGTCCGCGCGTCGAATTCGTGAACACTTTGACCTCATGACCGTCCAATAATTTGAAGCAATCGAGGGTGCGCGCCGCATCCTGGTAATCGTCGAGAATCGCAATTTTCATGGTAGTTGCCGGAAGTTATAAAAGGGTTCGTAATGGAATAACACAATCAAACGGAATCCAAATAGCCCACTACATTAGTCAACTATTTTTACTACATTTTTGGGCTTTTGCCATCGAAAAGCGGGAATGCCGGGTGTACAATCAGCCAGAAATTGAGAGTTTGACAGCACCAAAACATATAACTGAGCTGTCTTGCTGCTCGTATTTGCCTGGCCGCATATTCCCCTGCCGCGCCTGCCCGCACCAGATTCTTACCTTGTTATTGGAGCTTTCATGAACCAACCCGTGATGGGCGGCGTCGCCGCTTTGAACGTCCCAGCTTACATCAAACACCAGAAGCTGATCAATTGGGTGGCAGACATTGCCGCCCTCACAAAGCCGGCCAGCATCTACTGGTGCGACGGCTCGGAAGAAGAGTACAACCGCCTGTGCCAGTTGATGGTCGACGGCGGCACGATGACGAAACTGAATCCGGAAAAGCGCCCGAATTCCTACCTGGCACAGTCCGATCCAACCGACGTCGCCCGCGTCGAAGACCGCACCTATATTTGCTCGGCCACGAAAGAGCAGGCCGGCCCCACCAACAACTGGATGGCGCCTGCAGAAATGCGCGACACGCTGGCCGGCCTGTTCGACGGCTGCATGGCGGGCCGCGTCATGTACGTGGTGCCATTCTCGATGGGCCCGTTGGGTTCGCCAATTGCCCACATCGGCGTCGAACTGTCCGACTCGCCCTATGTCGCGGTCAATATGCGCATCATGACGCGTATGGGCAAAGCCGTGTACGACGTCTTGAAAAGCGACGGCGATTTCGTGCCGTGCGTGCACAGCGTGGGCGCCCCGCTGGCAGCAGGTCAACAAGATGTGGCCTGGCCATGCAACCCGACCAAATACATCGTGCACTACCCTGAAACCCGCGAAATCTGGTCCTACGGTTCCGGTTACGGCGGCAACGCTTTGCTGGGCAAAAAATGCTTTGCACTGCGCATCGCCTCGAACATGGGCTATCAGGAAGCGCAGCAGGGCGGCACCGGCTGGCTGGCCGAACACATGCTGATCCTCGGCGTTGAATCGCCCGAAGGCAAAAAGCACTACGTCGCAGCAGCGTTCCCTTCAGCCTGCGGCAAGACCAATTTTGCGATGCTGATTCCGCCGGCAGGTTTTGATGGCTGGAAAGTGACGACCATCGGCGACGATATCGCCTGGATCAAGCCGGGCGCCGACGGCCGCCTGTACGCCATCAACCCGGAAGCAGGCTATTTCGGCGTGGCCCCGGGCACCAATGAAAAAACCAATTTCAACTGCATGGCGTCGATGAAGGAAAACACCATCTTCACCAACGTCGCGCTGACCGACGATGGCGACGTATGGTGGGAAGGACTCACCAAGGAAGCGCCGGCCCACCTGATCGACTGGCAAGGCAAGGACTGGACGCCAGCCTCAACCGGTAAAGCCGCGCACCCGAACGCGCGTTTCACGGTCGCTGCGACGCAGAACCCGGTCATCGATGCAGCCTGGGACGATCCGGCCGGCGTGCCAATCTCCGCCTTCATCTTTGGCGGACGCCGTTCGACCACCGTGCCGCTGGTCACCGAAGCGCGCAACTGGACCGAAGGCGTCTACATGGCCGCGACGATGGGCTCGGAGACTACTGCCGCCGCTGCCGGCCAGCAAGGCGTGGTGCGCCGCGATCCGTTCGCGATGCTGCCATTCATTGGCTACAACATGAGCGACTACTTCCAGCACTGGCTCGATATCGGTAGCAAAATTGGCGCCGCAGCACCGAAAATCTTCTGCGTCAACTGGTTCCGTACCGACGCCGATGGCAAGTTCGTGTGGCCGGGTTTTGGCGATAATATGCGCGTGCTGAAATGGATGCTCGAGCGTATCGAAGGCAGCACCGGTGGCCAGGAAAACCTGTTCGGCCTGACGCCGTCGTACGACGACATCAACTGGAACGGTTCCGATTTCACGGCCGAACAGTTTGCCCAGATCACGTCGGTCGACAAGAACGCCTGGATCGACGAGCTGAAGCTGCACAGCGAGCTGTTCGACAAGCTGGCGTATCACCTGCCGACAGACCTGACCGACGCGAAAGCCGCGCTGGAAGCCAAGCTGACGAACGGTTAGTTCGTCACCCCGTTGAAAAACGGGGTCGATACTGATTCTGCTGTCCCACGAAGCCACCCTCACCGGTGGCTTTTTTTTCAGTAAAATCTCCTTGACCCTCACGCAACGTCAGCCTCCAAAGTAACTTCAAGCTGACCAATCAAGGAAATCCATGCTGCTCAAAATTGGCGATCTCGCCAAACGCACCGGCCTTACCGTCCGGGCGCTGCACCATTACGACAGCATCGGTCTCCTGACGCCATCAGCCCGTTCCGACGCCGGCTATCGTCTCTACAACCAGGCAGACATTGCCCGCTTGCACCAGATCCTGGCGCTGCGCCAATGCGGCCTGGCCCTGGCCCATGTCGGAACCACTCTCACCAACTCGGATGTTCCGCTCGCGACCATCGTGTCCCGGCAGATCGCCATGCTGACGCAGCAAATCGCCCAGGCCGATGTCCTGCGCGAGCGTCTGCAGCGGCTGCAAGGGCAACTTGAAAACGGGCAGGATCCCGATGTGGCCGACTGGTTGACTACCCTGGAGCACATGACCATGTACGACAAATACTTTACCCCCGAAGAACTGAAGGAATTACCGCTGGCAAATCCGACACCGCAAATGACCGAGGAATGGAAAACCCTGGTCGCCAGCGTGCAGAAGCAAATGGATGTGGGATCGCAGCCGACGCACGCCGAACCGCAGGCGCTCGCGAAACAGTGGATGCAGATGATCAAGCGCGATACCGGGAATAATCCGGTGCTGTTTGCCAAGCTGAATACGATGCACGAACAGGAGCCCGGCATGCAGACATCCACCGGGATCTCGGCGGCGCTGATGCAATTCGTGATCGCCTCTGCAAACGAAGCCAGAACGGCGCTGTACCGGCCCTACCTGGATGCAGAGGAGTTTGCTTTCCTGCGCGCGAATATCGGCAAGCGCGCCAGCGAATGGCCGCCACTGATAGCGAAGGTACGCCAGGCAATGGACGCTGGTCACGCGCCCGATTCCACCGCAGCGCAAGCCCTGGCGCGCCAATGGTTTGATTTGTTCCGCTCGTATGCCGGCGACAATCCGGCCACCCAGCTGAAAATTCGCAAGGCGCTGACGGAGCAGCCCGAACTGACCGACAGTGGCATGGTCGATGCCGCGATGCGCGATTACATTCGCGCAGCGATGCAGTCTTTGCAGCCGGCATAAAAAAAAGCCCGGAATTTCCGGGCTTTTTGATTACTTCAACAGCGGTAGCAGATACTTCCCGGTGGCGCTTTCGGCATTTGCCGCCACCTGTTCCGGCGTCCCGGTGGCGACAATCTTGCCGCCGCCAGCACCACCTTCCGGCCCCAGGTCGATGACCCAGTCGGCAGTTTTCACGACGTCCAGGTTATGCTCGATGATGACCAGCGTATTCCCCTGATCGCGCAGACGGTGCATTACTTTCAGCAGCAAGTCGATATCGGCAAAGTGCAAACCGGTGGTCGGCTCATCAAGAATGTACAGCGTGCGGCCGGTATCGCGCTTCGACAATTCCAGCGACAGTTTGACGCGCTGCGCTTCACCGCCAGACAACGTGGTCGCGCTCTGGCCCAGCTTGATATACCCAAGTCCCACATCCAGCAGGGTGTGCAATTTGCGCGCAATCACCGGTACCGGTTTGAAGAATTCGTGCGCATCTTCCACCGTCAGTTCCAGCACTTCGGTAATGCTCTTGCCCTTGTAATGCACTTCCAGCGTTTCGCGGTTATAGCGCTTGCCGTGGCAAACGTCACATGGCACGTACACGTCCGGCAGGAAGTGCATCTCGACCTTGATGACGCCATCGCCCTGGCAGGCTTCGCAGCGGCCACCCTTGACGTTGAACGAGAACCGTCCCGCGCTGTAACCGCGTTCCTTGGCCACTGGCACCGTCGCAAACAGATCGCGGATCGGCGTAAACAAACCAGTGTATGTCGCCGGATTCGAGCGCGGCGTGCGGCCAATCGGCGCCTGGTCGACGGAGATGACCTTGTCGAAATGCTCCAGACCGGAAATTGAATCATGCGGCGCCGGTTCCGTGTGCGAACCGTATAAATGGCGCGACAACGCCGGGTACAGCGTATCGTTGACCAGCGTCGATTTGCCCGAGCCCGAAACACCCGTCACGCACGTCATCAGGCCGACTGGTAGCTTGAGCGATACCTTTTTCAGGTTATTGCCCGTCGCGCCGGTAATGATCAGCATCTTGTCCGGATTGGCTTCGTGGCGTTTCTTTGGAATCTCGATGCGCTTGGTGCCGTTCAGATAGGCTGCCGTCAGCGATTTTTTATTCTTGAGAATTTCTTTCAGCGTGCCTTCGGCGATAATCTCGCCGCCATGCACACCGGCGCCGGGACCCATGTCGACGATGTAATCGGCGGTGCGGATCGCATCTTCGTCGTGCTCCACCACCAGCACGCTGTTGCCGATATCGCGCAAATGTTTCAGCGTCAGAATCAGGCGGTCGTTATCGCGCTGATGCAGGCCAATCGAGGGCTCATCGAGCACGTACATCACGCCCGTCAAACCGGAACCAATTTGCGATGCCAGCCGAATACGCTGCGCTTCGCCGCCCGATAAAGTATCGGCGCTGCGGTCGAGCGACAGATAATCGAGGCCGACGTTATTCAAGAATTTCAGGCGCGAGATGATTTCCTTGACCACGCGATCGGCAATTTCTTTTTTCGCGCCGGTCAGTTTCAGCGTTTCAAAGAAGTGCAGCGTATCGCGCAGCGGTTTATCGGACACCTCGTAGATTGCACGCTGCTGTTTGCCGGTACCGATTTTCACGAACCGCGCTTCAGTGCGCAGGCGCGCGCCATTACACGACGGGCACTGTTTCTCGTTGATGAACTTGGCCAGTTCTTCCTTGACCGCCATCGAATCGGTTTCGCGGTAACGCCGCTGCAGATTCGTCACCACGCCTTCAAACGTATGCTCGCGCACGACGGTACGGCCGCGCTCATTGATATACGTGAACGGGATCGACGTTTTGCCCGAGCCATGCAATACGGCTTCCTGCGCGGCTTTCGGCAATTGCTCGAATGGTTTATCCAGGTCGAATTCGTAGAACGCGGCCAGGTTCGACAGCATCTGGAAATAGAACTGGTTGCGGCGATCCCAGCCTTTGACGGCGCCGGATGCGAGCGACAAATTCGGGAACGCGACGATGCGTTTCGGGTCGAAAAATTCGATGTGACCCAAGCCATCGCATTCCTGGCAGGCGCCCATCGGGTTATTGAACGAGAACAGGCGCGGCTCGAGTTCCTGCAGCGAATAACCGCAGACATTGCACGCGAACTTGTTCGAATACACGTGCTCTTCTTCGGTATCCATTTCCAGCACCACCGCGCGGCCGTCGGCCAGGCGCAGCGCGGTCTCGAAACTTTCGGCCAGGCGCTGTTTAATGTCGCCCGACACCTTGATGCGGTCGATCACCACGTCGATCGTGTGCTTTTCGGTCTTCTTCAGCTTTGGCAGGTCGTCCACTTCATAAATCTTGCCCACGCCGGTACCGCTTTGCACACGGAAGCGCACGAACCCCTGCGCCTGCATCGCCAGAAAGAGGTCGCCGTGCTCGCCCTTGCGGTTCGAGACGACCGGCGCCAGGATCATCAGCTTGGTGTCTTCCTTCATATCCAGCACGGCATCAACCATCTGCGACACGGTCTGGGCGGCCAGCGCCTTTTCCGGGTGGTTGATGCAATACGGCGTACCGACGCGGGCATACAGCAGGCGCAGGTAATCGTGGATTTCGGTGACGGTGCCGACGGTCGAGCGCGGATTATGGGACGTCGCTTTTTGCTCGATTGAAATGGCCGGCGACAAACCTTCGATCAGGTCGACGTCCGGCTTTTCCATCAGCTGCAAAAACTGGCGCGCGTAGGCCGACAGCGATTCGACGTAGCGACGCTGGCCTTCGGCGTACAGGGTGTCGAAGGCAAGCGACGATTTTCCGGAGCCTGACAAACCGGTAATAACAATGAGTTTATTACGCGGCAGGTTCAGGTTGATGTTTTTCAGGTTGTGCGTACGGGCACCGCGGATACGAATTTCTTCCATTAATCTTGGCTGGCTTTCAATATGGTTGCAGGGCCGGCACGCACGCAAAAACGCAGGAGGTGCGGCCAAATGGGGGAACCCATCACTATAGCCGGTTTGCTCTTCGAAAGCGTTTGCTCTCCAAGAACGTGTGGCGACGGAACAGTGGGGTCCGCACTATGTGGATAGCATCCGCCATCGTTCAATGGCAAATGCATCAGAAGTTCAAAATATTTTTGGGTCGGCAAACGACACCCGACAAGCAAAGATGGATTGTCCCGGAGGGCTGGTCAAAGGCATAATAGCGAGGTTGTACAACACCATTCCCCTGGCGGTTCGTCACGTGCAGAGTCAGGGTTCACATCAGACAAGGAGCAGTACATGGCATCCGTAAATAAAGTCATCATCGTCGGCAATCTCGGCCGCGATCCGGAAATTCGTTACATGCCGAGCGGCGACGCCATCGCAAACATCGCGGTCGCCACCTCGTACAAGTCGAAAGACCGCACCACCGGCGAGCAAAAAGAACTCACCGAGTGGCACCGCATCTCGTTCTTCGGCCGCCTGGCTGAAATTGTGGGTCAGTACCTGAAAAAAGGTTCGTCGGTCTACGTCGAAGGCCGCCTGCAAACCCGCAAATATACCGACAAGGACGGCGTCGAAAAGTACGCAACCGACATCATCGCCGAGAACATGCAAATGCTCGGCGGACGCTCGGGCATGGGCGGCGACGACGGTATGAATGACGCCAACAGTGGCGGCGGCAGCTACGACAGCGCCCCAAGCCGTCCGGCCCCGCGCCCTGCGCCACCAACCCCGGCTGCACGCCCGGCACCGAAGCCGGCGCCGAACTTCTCGGACATGGACGACGACATTCCGTTCTAAATCGGGAAAAGTGCAGTTTTTGGTGGATAAAGGCCTGCGTTTCATAGGAAGCGCAGGCCTTTTTTATTTGCCAACAACGACTGCAAAGGCGGAAATGGTACGGAATGTTGACGAAATATTTCGTAAATACAACATTACATAGACTGAGCAAAACTATCCAACTATATTCTAGGCCTGCTCACAAGAAGAAATCAGGTAAGCCATGCAATGGTTCTACAACTTAAAAATTGGAAAGAAGCTGATTCTGGCTTTTTCTGTCCTGCTCGCCATGAGCTGTGGACTGGGCATATTTTCCATCAGCCAGCTGGTCAAGGTCAGCCAGGCCTCCAGCGATATTAACGATAACTGGCTTCCCGCCGTGCGCCATATCGGGCAGATGCAGGCATCGATGGCGCGCTACCGTATTTCGGAAGGCAACCACATCTTGTCGTCGGAAGAGACCGAGATGGTCGATGTCGACAAATCCATGACCACGCGCCTGGCCACGCTGGCCAAGCAGCAGGCCGCGTATGCGCAGCTGGTGTCGGAAGTCGACGAAAAGCGCCTCTATGCCGATTTTCAGGCCGCCCTCAACGATTACCTGAGCCTTAGCCGCCAGCTCGCTGCGCTGTCGCATGGCGGCAAAAAAGACGAGGCGCGGACGCTGTTCCGGGGTGCGTCCAATAAACGGTTTCGCCAGCTTAACGAACAACTGGAAGCGCTGGCCAAAATCAACGATGACGGCAGTCAGGCCTCCGGCGAATCGGCACGCGCCACCTTTGGCACAGCGCGCCAGTTGATCTTCGCCACACTGGCCGGACTGGTCGTGGTCGGCCTCGGCCTGGCCATGTTCGTCGCCCGTACCGTGGCCACGCCACTGCAAAAGGCCGTGGGCATCGCGCAGCGCGTGGCCGCAGGCGACCTGAGCACCGACATCGCCCCGGGCAGCGCCGACGAAACAGGGCAATTGATGACAGCGCTGGGCGCCATGAACGCCAGTTTGCTGCAGGTCGTCGGCAAGGTCCGCAGCGGCACCGACCTGATTGCCACTGCTTCCGCCGAGATCGCCAGCGGCAACCTGGACTTGTCCAGCAGGACCGAAGAACAAGCCAGTTCGCTTGAGGAAACCGCTGCGGCCATGGAACAGATCACGTCCACCGTCAAGCAGAACGCCGACAATGCACGCCAGGCCAAGGAGCTGGCGCAATCGGCGTCGGGCGTGGCCGGACACTGCGGCGTGGTCGTCGGCCAGGTCATCACCACCATGGAATCGATCAGCGCCTCGTCGCGCAAGATCGTCGACATCATCAGTGTCATCGACGGGATCGCCTTCCAGACCAATATTCTGGCGCTCAATGCGGCGGTCGAGGCGGCCCGCGCCGGTGAACAGGGCCGCGGCTTTGCCGTGGTCGCCTCCGAAGTGCGCAACCTGGCGCAGCGCAGCGCCGCCGCAGCCAAGGAAATCAAGACACTGATCGACGATTCCGTGGCTCAGGTAGGCGCCGGCACAACCCAGGTGCAAAGTGCCGGCAAGACCATGAGCGACGTTGTCGACAGTGTGCGGCGCGTCACCGAAGTGGTGTCCGAGATTACTGCCGCGAGCAACGAGCAGAGTGTTGGCATCGATGAAGTCAACCGCGCCATCATCCAGATGGACTCGGTGACCCAGCAGAACGCTGCACTGGTGGAACAAGCAGCGGCAGCGGCGGCATCGCTGGAAGAGCAGGCGGCGGCATTGGCTGAAGTGGTCAGTGTGTTTCGACTCGTACCCCAACAACAGGAACGCACGACCCAACGCCGGCTCACGTGATCTGCACCACCCGCGCGGCCATCCTCATCGCCAGGATGCGGCCGGTCTACTGCGTTGCCATCCTTGCAAAAAATCACGTAAAGTAGACGGGTTTGCGTTTGACTTTGTGGAGGCGTGCATGAACCCCAGCATCGATACGGCCCAGCCACAAAAGTTGTTGATCGTTACGGGATTGAGCAGCGTCGGATATCGCCGATGCTGACCCTGCTGGTCGTACTTCCTTTTATCGGCGCCCTGATCGCCGCCTGCATGCCGTCCGGTTCGCGCAACCGCCCCGCAGCCGTGGCGGGCGTCGTCACGCTGGCCGCGCTGGTGCTGGCAATCAGCGCATTCGGCGAGGTGAGTGGCGGAGAAATTTTGCGCGAGCGCTACGCCTGGCTGCCGGATGTCGGCCTCAACCTTGCGCTACGCATGGATGGCCTGGCCTGGGTCTTCACGGTGATGGTGCTCGGAATCGGCGCGCTGGTGCTGCTGTATGCGCGCTATTACATGTCGCAGCGCGATCCCGTGGCGCGCTTTTTTGCCTACATGCTCGCCTTCATGGGCTCGATGCTCGGCGTGGTGTTATCGGGCAATCTGATTCAGCTGGTGGTGTTCTGGGAACTGACCAGCGTCACGTCGTTCCTCCTGATCGGCTACTGGCAGCATCGCAACGATGCCCGCCGCGGCGCCCGCATGGCGTTCACCGTCACGACCATCGGCGGGCTGTGTCTGCTGGCCGGTGTGCTGATCCTCGGCCACATCGTCGGCAGTTACGATCTCGATGCCGTGCTGGCCGCGGGTGACAAAGTGCGCGCCCATGCCTGGTATGTGCCAGTACTGGTGCTCGTTGCGCTCGGCGCCCTGACCAAGAGCGCGCAATTCCCGTTTCACTTCTGGCTGCCGCATGCGATGGCGGCGCCCACGCCGGTATCAGCCTTTTTGCACTCGGCTACCATGGTCAAGGCTGGCGTGTTCCTGCTCATTCGGCTGTGGCCGGCTTTGTCGGGTACCGAGGAATGGACCTGGATCCTGGGCACTGCCGGCGTCTGCACCTTGCTGATCGGCTCTTTCTTCGCCATCTTCCAGAACGACATGAAAGGGCTGCTGGCGTATTCCACCATCAGCCACCTGGGCCTGATTGTCGTGCTGCTGTCGATCGGCTCGCCGCTGTCCGTGGTCGCGGCAATTTTCCACACCATCAACCATGCGATCTTCAAGGCATCGCTGTTCATGGCGGTGGGCATCATCGACCATGAGACGGGCACCCGCGACATGCGCCTGCTGCGTGGCCTGCGCCACACCATGCCCTACACCGCCACGCTGGCCATCGTCGCCAGTGCCGCGATGGCAGGCGTGCCGCTGCTCAATGGCTTCCTCTCCAAAGAAATGTTTTTTACCGAGACGATGCTGGTCGGCGGCACCGAAGACTGGTCGATGTCGTATGCGGCCGTGGCCATGGGCGTGTTCAGCGTGGCCTATTCACTGCGCTTCATCAGCGTGTTTTTCGGTCCGCCTGCAACGAATTTGCCCAAGCAACCGCATGAGCCGCCGCGCTGGATGCGCTTTCCCGTCGAATGCCTGGTAGTGCTGTGCATCGTCGTTGGCGTGATGCCCGAACACGCTGTCGGCAACGTGCTGGCCGTGGCGGCGCAAGCGGTGCTGGGCGGCGCACTGCCTGAATACAGCCTGGCCATCTGGCATGGCGTCAACCTGCCGCTGATGATGAGCATTGCCGCGCTCGGCGGTGGCGTGCTGTTTTATATCCTGCTGCGGCGCTATTTTGCGCTGGCCGAACGGGACAAGGTTCCCGTGCTGTACCGCCTGAACGGCGCGCAAGCCTATGAAAATTGTCTGGCAGCACTGTGGCAGGCCGCCGCCTGGCTGCTGCGCTGGACCGGTACCCGGCGCTTGCAGCCCCAATTGCTGGTGCTGATGGCGGCGATGGTAGCCGTGCCGCTGCTGGTGGTCGATCCGCTGCCGGCCATGCCGCCGCTGCGCATCACCGATCTCGATCCGCTGTTTGCCCTGCTGTGGCTGATTGGCGCCGCGTGCGCGCTTGGTGCCGCCTGGCAAGCGAAATACCATCGGCTGGTGGCCTTGTTGCTCGCTGGCGGCGTTGGCGTGGTCACCAGCCTCACATTTTTATGGATGTCGGCGCCCGACCTGGCGTTGACGCAACTGATGGTGGAAACTGTCACCACCGTGCTCATCCTGCTGGGCCTGCGCTGGCTGCCGCCGCGCTTCCCGCCGGCCGGCCTGGCGCAGCGACTGCCATTGATGAGCTGGATACGGCGCGGCCGCGACGGCACCGTTGCCGTCGCTGGCGGCCTCGGGCTGGCCGCGGCCACGTATGCATTGCTGTCCACGGAGGCCCCGGCCACCATCAGCGATTTTTACATGGCGCGCGCGCTGCCCGACGGCGGCGGCGCCAACGTCGTCAACGTGCTGCTGGTCGACTTCCGCGGCTTCGACACCATGGGTGAAATTACCGTGCTGTCGATTGTCGCGCTGACGGTGTACGCATTGCTGCGGCGCTTCCGCCCGGCGCCGGAAAGCGTCGCCATCCCCGTGCAGCAAGCCAGCGATGTCGATCCCGCCGCCACCCAGACGCCACTGCAACAGGCCACCACCGGTTACCTGATGGTTCCCGGCGTCTACATGCGCTTTTTGCTGCCGTTCATGTGCATCATCGCCGCCTATTTCTTTATGCGTGGCCACAACTTGCCGGGCGGCGGCTTTGTGGCCGGGCTGATTTTTGCCACGGCCGTCATCGTCCAGTACATGGTCGGCGGTACCGACTGGATCGAAACGCATTTGCGCCTGCGTCCGCACCGCTGGATTGCGCTGGGCCTCGTCACCGCCTGCAGCACGGGCCTGGGCGCCTGGGCGTTCGGCTATCCCTTCCTCACCAGCCATACCGCGCACGTGAACCTGCCATTACTGGGCGAAATCCACGTGCCGAGCGCGTTCGTGTTCGACCTCGGCGTGTTCCTGGCCGTGGTCGGCACGACCATGCTGATCCTGGTCGCGCTGGCGCACCAGTCGCTGCGCAGCCACCGCGCCGCCGCCAGCACCGTGCGCGTGTTACCACCTGCCAAGGAGATTGCCTGATGGAGTTAGTCGCCTCGCTCGCCATCGGCATCGTGTTTGGCGCCGGCATCTGGCTGCTGCTGCGTCCGCGCAGTTTCCAGGTGCTGACCGGCCTGATGCTGATGTCGTATGCCGTCAACCTGTTTATTTTCATCATGGGTCGTGTCTGGCTCGACCAGCCGCCGTTCACTCCCGCTGGCAGCGTGCCCGACCCGCGCGTGCTGGCCGACCCGCTGCCCCAGGCGCTGGTGCTGACCGCCATCGTGATCGGCTTTGCGACCACCGCGCTTTACCTGGTCGTCATCATCGGCACGCGCGGTCTCACCGGTTCCGACCATGTCGACGGCGAGGAGCCTGAAATATGAATTTGGAAAACTCTGCCCAACACCTCGTCATCCTCCCGATCCTGCTGCCGCTGCTGTGCGGCGCCATCCTGGTGCCGCTCACTTCCGGCTACCACCGTTTCAAATTTGCAGTCAGCTGCGCCTCGGTACTGGCCCAGCTGATTGCGGCCTGCGCCCTGATGCAGCATGCCGACAGCGGTGCCTGGGAAGAGGGCATCGGCGTCTACCTCGCCGCCAACTGGGCCGCGCCGTTCGGCATTGCGCTGGTGGCCGACCGCCTGTCCGCACTGATGCTGCTGCTGACCGCTGTGCTGGCGTTCGCATCGCTTTATTTCGCGCTGGCACGCTGGAGCCGCGTCGGTGTGCATTTCCATGCGCTGTTCCAGTTCCTGCTGATGGGCATCAACGGCGCCTTTTTGACGCACGATCTATTCAATTTATTTGTCTTTTTCGAGGTCATGCTGGCCGCCTCGTATGGCCTGGTGCTGCACGGCTACAACGCCGAGCGGTTGCGCGCCAGCATGCAGTACATCGCTGTCAATCTTGCCGCCGCGCTGTTGTTCCTGATCGGCACCGCGCTGATCTACGCCACCACCGGCACGCTGAACATGGCCGACCTTGCTGTCCGCATTGCCGCCATCGCACCCGCCGACATTGGCTTGCTGAAAGTCGGCGTGGCCGTGTTGGCGCTGGCGTTCCTTGTCAAAAGCGCGATGTGGCCACTGGGCTTCTGGCTGCCGACAACCTATGCCGCTGCCTCGCCACCGGTGGCGGCGATGCTGGTGCTGATGACCAAGGTTGGCGCTTACGTCATCCTGCGCCTGTGGCTGCTGCTGTTCGGCGAGCAGGGCGGCGCCGCTGCCGGGTTCGGCCAGCTGGCGCTGGTCTGGGGTGGCATGGCGACCATTGTCTTCGGCGCCGCCGGCATGCTGTCCACCGACCGCGCCGGCCGCATGGCAGGCTACAGCGCAATCGTTTCCTCCGGCACCTTGCTCGCGGTAATCGGCTACGGCCAGGCCTCGCTGGTGACGGCCGCGCTGTACTACCTGATCGGCTCGACGCTGGCGGTGGCCACCTTCCTGCTGCTGATCGAACTGATCGACCGCATCCGCACACCTGGCTCTGCCATGCTGGCGCTGACGATGGAAGCCTGGGCTGTCGAAGACGCGCCCGACGAGCCGCGTGGCAAGGGCGTCCCGGCCGCGATGGCCTTCCTGTCGCTGGCGTTTTTGGCGTGCACGCTGATGATTGCCGGCCTGCCGCCGCTGTCCGGCTTCGTCGCCAAGTTCAGCATGTTCCATGCACTGCTCAATCCGCCGCCAGGCAGCGCGGGCATCGGTCCCACCGGCTGGACGCTGATGGCGCTGGTGTTTGTTTCCGGCCTGATCGCCATCATCTCGATGCTGCGGTTTGGCGTGCGCACTTTCTGGGCCGCCGAGATCATCAAGCCGCCGCATCTGCGCCTGTCGGAAGTGGTGCCTATCACGGGACTGTTGCTGCTGTCGGTGGCAATGACGGTGCAGGCACGTCCGCTGTTCGACTATCTCGGCCGCGCCAGTGCCGACCTGCACGCGCCTGACAAATATGTGCGGCGGGTGCTTGGCGAACCAGTTGTACCTAACCCGTCCACGCAGCCGGAGGCGCCATGAAGCACTGGCTCCCGCACCCGATCGTGTCGCTGGCGCTGTGCGCGCTGTGGCTGCTGCTGAACCAGGCAATCGACGCCGGCAGCATCCTGCTCGGCGTTGTGCTGGGCATCGCGCTGCCGGTGATGCTGCGGCGATTGCAGCCGCTCGGCTACCCGCGCCTGCACGCGCCCGTCACGCTGCTGCGCCTGCTGGGGATGGCGCTGGTCGAGATCGTCCGGTCGTGCTTCAGCGTGTGCCGCATCATCCTGTTTGCCGATGACGCTGCCGTCAATTCTGCATTCATCAAGGTGCCGCTGACCATCCGCGATCCGTACGGCCTGGCAGTCCTGTCCTGCCTGATCAACATGACGCCGGGAACAGTGTGGGTTGAAATCCTGCCGGAGAATTACGAATTGTCGCTGCACGTGTTCGACCTGCACGATGAACAATGGTGGATCGACACCATCAAAACGCGTTACGAGCGTCTCCTGATCGACATTTTTGAACCGGAACACGCCCATGCAGACCCTGCTTGAACTTTCGATAGGCTACGCGCTCGTGTGCGTGCTGGTGGCGATGGTGCTGTGCGCGCTGCGCCTGCTCATCGGCCCCTCCGCCCACGACCGTGTGCTGGCGCTCGACACCCTGTGGATGGCCGGCATGCTGCTGGCGCTGGTGCTCGGCATCCGGTTCGGCACGCAGGTCTATTTCGAGGTGGCGGTGCTGATCGCGCTGGTCAGCTTCGTGTCGACGATCGCGATGGCGAAATTCCTGATGCGCGGGGAGATCATCGAATGAATGGTATCGCCGCATTACCGGCCTGGGCCGCTTTGATTGTCGCGCTGCTATTGTTCCTGGGCGCCTCCATCGTCCTGATCGGCGCGCTGGGCCTGCTGCGCCTGCGCACGTTTTATCAGCGCATCCACGGCCCGGCCATCACCATCACGCTGGGCGCCGGCTGCATCCTGGTCGCCTCGATGGTGTATTTCACCGTCGCCCAGTCGCGCCTGGTGATTCACGAAGTCATCATCGCCGCATTCATCCTGATGACCGCGCCGGTGGTCTCGATGCTGATCATGCGCGCCGCCGTGTACCGCGATTTGCGCGCCAAAAAAGCCGATGTCGGCGCCACTGCGGGCGGCGTGTACACGATCGTGGAAGCAGAGACGCCGGCCAGCCCGGCGCCGGGCAGGGACTGATTACTCCTTTGGCACCTGCATCGCGTGTCCGTTCTGTCCACCATCGGCATCAGGGTCGATGGCCGGCGCAGGAATATCTGCCCGCTGGCGGCGTTTCTCAAGCGACGACACCTTGAACCGGGCGTCGCGCTCCTCGACCATCTTCGGATCGGCCTGGCCATCGGCGGTAAAACCCATCATCAGTTGCGGCACGCCCAGCGGCAGGCTTTTGTGCTGATCGGTGTGCCACGTGTGCCAGGTTTTGCCGTAGGTGCCGACCAGCTTGGTCATCAGTGCTTTCTCGGCCACGTCGGGTAATCCCGGGGCGATCAACTGGCCGGATTTTACCTCGTGCACATGGCTGTGCCATAACGGCTTTTCTTCCGCGGGCAAAGTGGCAAAGAGTTTTGCGCTGACAATGTATTCCACGCCCATCAGTTTGGCATCGGCAACGTTGCCGTCATAAATTACGCATTGAATCATGTCGTCGCTAAGGATGGTGCAGTAGTGGTGTGCTTCCATCTGCGCGTTGATATTGCCGTGATAAAAGTGGAAGCCGTCGAAATAGCTGTTGATAGCGGCAATGGGCGGCTTTGACTGAAGCAGCGCCTCACCCTTTTCCAGCGCGACGGTTTTGGCGGTGGCGGGTGCGCCTTGCGTGGCCACCGGCGAATGGGTTTCGCTGCCTTTGCAGGCGACAAGCAGGCACGACAACAGGATTGCGTAACGCATGACTTTTCCTTTCGCGAATGGACTTGCCAGTGTATGACGATGCCAGTCGCGCACGAAACAAAAAGCCCCTGCGCGGCGAACCGGGCAGGGGCTTTCTGAAGCAATTGCCAGTTACTTGCGCACCAGCTTGCGCACCTTGTTGCCATCGGCAACGTACAGCGTTTTCGACTTGTCGAACACCACGCTGGTCGGGCCGTGGAAGGCCGCGCCGGCGCCGGTATCGGCCGTGTCGCCGCCAGTGCCGCCACCTGCAACCGTGGTCACTTTGCCCGACGGGCTGATCTTGCGGATCAGGTTGCCCTGCGATTCGGCCACGTACAGGAAGCCTTCCGTGTCGATCGACAGGTTGACCGGCAGGTTGAATGTCGCTGCCGTTCCGGTGCCATTGACGCTGCCGGCCGCGCCGCTACCGGCGAAGGTGGTGACGACGCCTGCGGGCGTAATTTTGCGGATTTTGTTATTGAGCGCGTCTGCAACATACAGATTGTTGGCCGCGTCGATGGCCAGACCGGACGGGTCGTTGAAGCTGGCAGCAGTGCCGGTGCCGTCAGCGCTGCCCTTCACATTGGTAGTGCCGGCAAACGTCGTTACGTCGCCTGCCGGGGAGATCTTGCGGATCACGTGCGCTTCGGCATCGCCCACAAAAATGTTGTTGTTGCTGTCGATAACAATGCCGCCCGGGGTTTTGAAGCTGGCCAGCACGCCGTTGCCGTCGTTGCTGGCAAATGTGCCGCTGCCCGCTATGGTGGTGATCACGCCGGTCGTCGAAATCCTGCGCACATTGTGGGCGCCGGCGTCGGTAAAGTAGAGGTTGCCGACACTGTCGAACACCAGCGCCGATGGGGTCACAAAGTTGGTGCTGCTACCCCCCGCGAAGGTGGTGACCACGCCATCGACGGTAATTTTACGGATCTGCCCGTTGCGCGCATCGCCGACATAAATATTGCCGGCAGCGTCGAGCGCCAGGCCGAAGATGCCGGAAAAGCGCGCGTCGCTGCCGCTGCCATTGATGGATCCGGCAGTATCGGTGCCGGCGAGGGTGCTCACACCGACGACGGCATCGCCGCAGTTGACGACCAGCGACACATCCGCACTCGGCATCGTGGCCGGGAACGTGCCATTGATGTTGCAAGACTGGAACCCCAGTGGTTGCGAGGTGATCGCGGCGGTATAAGTGGTGCCAGCGGTAAGCCGGTTGGCAAATACAAACGAGGTGCCTGCCTTCGGCACTTTTACGATATCGCTGCCATTGGCAATCACCAGACCGCTGGCCTCGAGGCCGACGATGATGCCGGCCACCAGGTTGCCAGTGGTAGTCACCGGCGGCGTGGTGCCCGTGCCGCCGCCGGTATTGCCGCCGGTACTACCGCCACCGCCGCCCCCACCGCACGCGGCCAGAAGAAGGCAAATCAGGGTCGGGGCTAATTTTTTCATGGTGTGGTCTCGCGTGATCGTTAGGCTGCGTGTAATGCAATTAGGAAATAATGTTGATTTTTTCAGATTGTACTCGCGCCTGAATTCCTTGCTTGGCGCACATTTCAATCGTGCGAATGTGGAAATATGTGGCTGTCGAGGAGCGCCGGCGCGTTCCTCTGTCGATGCCGTGACAACTCATCGTCACACAATGACAATTCATTACAAAAGCTGTTGTGCAAGTGCGACAAGTTCGTCTATCGGATGACCCGGGACCGTGCCACAGCGTCGGACGGAAACCGGTATCATCGTCGCCATTCCTTTACGCGAGTCCACCATGCTGCAGACCCCCGCCGGTTTTATTCCCCTGATGCGTCCTGAAGTCCATGCGGATCCAATGAATTTTGTGTTTCACGACAAGCGCATGCTGGTGCGTGAACACGACCTGGCCTTGCCGGACGCCGCCGCGCTGGCGCTGCTCGACATTGCCGAACCGGTCCTGCGCCCGGTCGGACTCTGGGGGACGCGTTACGCCCAAACTGGCTGGACCCAGACCGACGCCGTGCCACCCGGCTACGAATGGCGCGGCATGCGCTCGCTGTTCGGTGCACTGGGCGACGATTTCCTCGGCGTGGCCGGACGCGCGGCGCAAATTGCCGAATGGGCGCGCACGCATCGCTTTTGCGGCGCATGTGGCAACGGCATGGTGCAAGCCGATGGCGAGCGCTGCATGACGTGTCCGCACTGTGGCCATCTGGCGTATCCGCGCATTTCGCCGGCGATGATGGTGCTGATCCGCAAGGGCGATCAGGTCTTGCTCGCCATGCACGCCATCTCGCCCGCCAAGCGCTACACGCCGCTGGCCGGCTTCCTGGAAGCAGGCGAGTCGATCGAGGAAGCGGTGCACCGGGAAGTGTTCGAGGAAGTGGGCCTGCGCGTACATAACCTGCAATATTTCAACAGTCAGTCGTGGCCATTTCCCCATTCGCTGATGATCGCTTTCACGGCCGACTATCTCGACGGCGAGATCTGCACCGATGAAAAAGAGATTGCCGACGCGCGCTGGTTCGGGCCGAACGATGTGTGGCCGGAGAAGGTGCCGCACTTGTCGGTGTCGGCCATGCTGGTCGATGCGCACCGTCCGCCAGGGCGGTAGAGCAGCTGCGGCCACCGGCTTGCCTGGCGCATTTTCTATATACTTGCGGCAATTGAAAAATGTGAAGGCCTGACCCATGTCCCAGCAAGATGATTTCTCCGAAAACGACTGGCGTCGCCTGCTGGCGTCGCTGGGCGAAGATCCCGACCGTCCGGGCCTGATTGAGACGCCGGCGCGCGTCACCAAGGCCTGGAAACACTGGACGTCGGGCTATGGCCAGGATCCGGTCGCGGTATTAAAAGCGTTTGAAGATGGCGCCGAGGAATACAACGAGCTGATCGTGGTGCGCAACATTCCTGTCTACAGCCATTGCGAGCACCACCTGGCGCCGTTTTTTGGCAAGGCAACGATTGGCTATCTGCCAAAAGGCAAGATTGTCGGACTGTCGAAACTGACCCGCCTGGTCGACATTTTTTCCAAGCGCCTGCAAGTGCAGGAGCGCATGACAATTCAGATTGCCAACGCGTTGATGGAAGTGCTGGAGCCAAAAGCTGTCGGCGTCGTGGTGCGCTGTCGCCACATGTGCATGGAAAGCCGCGGCATCCGCACCACTGGCGAAGAGACGATCACCTCGGCCATGCTGGGTGGTTTGCGCACCAACCTGGCGCTGCGCACTGAATTTTTGGCGCTCGCAAAAGACTAAATCTTCACCGGAAGGGAACCAGTTCCTGAACGCGCCCTCAAATATAATTTGAGGCGAACATCATGGACCGGCCAGAATTCCCGAGCGACCTTTCGCGCGATCAATTCGAGCATGTGCGCGACATGCTGGAAGCCGCGCGCCGCAAGACCCGCCCGCGCAAGCACGATCTCTACGACGTCTTTTGCGCGGTCTTGTTCCTGCTCGAAACGCAGGGCGCGTGGCGCAGCATGCCCCCCGCGTTCCCCCCATGGCGCACCGTGCACGAATATTTCACCCAGTGGACCATGTTGCGGCAGGGCGATGAAACCCTGCTCGAGCGGGCGTTGCTGGCAGTAGAGCGCGACAAAGCGGCAACGTATCTGCGGGGTTTGTTGGCACCGAAGTAGGCGCGGCCCGGAGTAGGTGCTCTAAAAACCGTCACCCTTGAGCATGCCGGGGGGGCATTTCGAGCAATGCGAGGAATGACGAGCCACTGCGAAGCGGGCCCATAACACGCGGGCAGTACCGAGGTGCGTGCACTGCTTGGGCATCGGCAAAAACCGCTCTTACTGCGCTGCCGCCCCCGCCTTCAGAAACACCAATTCGCTGTTGTGAAGCTTGAAATTCCCCACCGGCAGTCCGGCCACCCCGGCCTTTGGCGCGCCGAGATTGGTGCACGTCTCGATATTGATTTGCCACATCTGCTCACCCGCACGCACGGTGTAGACGTTCTCGCCGCTGTCAAACACTTCGATATCAAAATCGGGTTTGGCAATCTTGCCCAGGTCGATCCTGCGCTGGCACTCTGGCATGCGCGCCGTGATCATGCTCGCCGACATCACATCGCTCCAGAAATAATCCTGGTTGGCGCGCACCGACAAGGTCTGATCGTTGCCGTCGATGCGGTAGGTCGCGGTGGCGCTGGTGCAGCCGGCCAGGGCCAGGCAAGTCAAAACAGTGAGGGCGGGAAGCGGGCGCATGCAAGTCCTGGTGGCGTGGATCACGGCACCAGTATAAAGGCAGGCCTTCAATGTACGGTTGGAAATTAAAAGTCCACACCGACCGCAAGGGTCGCCATGTTTCGACGGGGAATCGGTACTGAGGACCGGATTTCCATCCCGCGCCGCGCTACCTTGAACTGCACGAACCACGGCCCGTGGACCTCGCCGCGTGTATCGGCCAGGTCGAAGCGCAGACCGGAGACCAGATCGGTCACCAGGTTGCGTGGCTTGTCGTTGGTGATATTGCCAAACGTTGCCGCTGTGGCAACCAGCTCGGTACCGGGCACGCGTCCTTCGGCGCCGGCAAAGGCAAAACATTTCAGGAAACGAAACATGCACCACGACCCGGTGGTCAGGCGGGCACCGGCTGTGACACGCCACACGGTGTCGTTCGGCAGGAAGGGGTCGTTCACCACATCAAGACTCAGGCGCGACGCGTTTTGCTGCGCTGCCACCGGCATCGTGGCGCACCCGAGCGCGGCACAGAACGCGGCACGAACCAGACTGGTGTGAGTGGACTGCATGATCATTGCATGAAGCCTGATTGTGTGGGGATGAATGGGCGTTTCACATGTCTTCAATTTGATTGTGAGGCCACTGGCAAAACCATGCAAGCGAAACGGGTATCGTGTGCGAATTTACCACAGGCAACATTTTTCCATGTAATAACTTATACAGAAAACATCTCTCTTGTATGGTTTGTAAGTGTGTTCTCGCACAGAGCAAGTCGCTGGACATATTTAGTATCGGGTGCGCCACGATGCCGGTGGCAGCGCAGCAAAACGCGTCGCGCCTGAGTCTTGATGTGGTGAACGACCCCTTCCTGCCGAACGACACCGTGTGGCG
>JALYUM010000012.1 GCA_030853745.1 Pseudomonadota bacterium
GACGGCACACTGAACACATCACTCTCAGTTGCCGCTGCAGGAACTGGCGTGGCAGTCGGTGCGATCACGCTCGACTCCGAGAAAAGCTTTTCGGCCACCGATGCCCGTACCGGCGCCGCCAGCCTGACCGGCGCATCGGCCCTGAAATCGGTCGCTTCGCTCGACATTACGACCTTCGACGGCGCCCAGCAAGCCATCAAGATCGCCGATGCCGCCCTGTCGTCGGTCAACAGCCAGCGCGCCCAGTACGGTGCCCTGCAATCGCGCTTCTCGTCGGCCATCGCCAACCTGGCCACGACAACGGAGAACCTGTCGGCATCGAAATCGCGTATTACCGATACCGACTTCGCTTCGGAAACAGCTAACCTGACCCGCGGCCAGATCCTGCAACAGGCCGGTACCGCGATGCTGGCCCAGGCCAACTCGCTGCCAAACGGCGTGCTGTCCCTGCTGCGCGGTTAATCGTCACTTTGTAGTTGTCGCACACTTCCCCGCTGGATGCTCAGCGGGGAATTTTTACAGAAAGTTTTCCTCACTTTTTTTCACCTGGTCTTCAGCAGTCACCCCTCTCCGGCCAATCATTGCGATTGCGCCATCGAATTTCGCCTGACATTGCGTGCAAATAAAATTATTTTTGCCCTCAAGTCCGGAAAAATCTCGCCGTTTAGCGCACCGCCTGTCCGCTGGGTATCGTGCCGTCCGTAAATTATTTGTGTTTTCTGCCCTCAACTTTTTCGGTGTCGCTCCGTTACCAGTAACAAGAACAGCGGTGTCGATGCTTCAGGAAACAACGAAGCACACCAAAGTCAGCAGCGGCACGTAGCCCACCCCGGAATACCGCAGTCCCCGTTTGGAGAAACACCATGTCCTCAGTCATCAATACCAATATCTCGTCCCTGAACTCGCAGCGCAACCTCGGCACCTCACAAGCATCGCTGGCGACTTCGCTGCAACGCCTGTCGTCCGGTCTGCGCATCAACAGCGCCAAGGACGACGCTGCCGGACTGGCTATCTCCGATCGTATGTCGTCGCAAATTCGCGGCATGACCCAGGCCACCCGCAATGCCAACGACGGCGTGTCACTGGCGCAAACTGCTGAGGGCGCCCTGGCAAGCTCCGGCGACATCCTGCAACGTGTCCGCGAACTGGCTGTCCAGTCGTCGAATGCCACCAACTCGTCGAGCGATCGCCAGGCCCTGCAGACCGAAGTCGGTCAACTGGGTTCGGAACTGAACCGCATCGCACAAACCACCTCGTTCAATGGCCAGGCACTGCTGGACGGCACGATGGGTACCGCGAACTTCCAGGTAGGCGCTGACGCCAACCAGCTGATCTCGGCTTCCGGTGCCAACTTCACGACCAGCAGCTACGGCAACAACCAGAAAGCTGGCGGTTCGGCCGTTGTTACTGCCACCAACGCCAGCAGCGCCGCCGACATCGTCGTGGCCGGCTCGATCGGCAAGAGCACCTACACCTCGGTTGCGAACGCCAGCGCCAAGACGACCGCCGCCGGTATTAACCAAATGACGTCGAGCACCGGCGTCACCGCTTCCGCAAAAACCGACGTTCTGGTCAAACCAGCCCCAAGCGGCTCTTTCACGCTCGATATCACGTCGGATAACACGTCGGCTGCGACCGTGTCGTTCTCGGTCGGTGCCGGCACCACGGCCGACGATTTCGCCGCAGGCATCAGCGCCATCAATGCACAAAGCGCCAAGACCGGCGTTTCGGCGTCGTACGACAGTAAAAATGGCGGTATCAAGCTCTCCAACTCGAGCGGCAGCGATATCAAGATCGACAACAAGAACGCGGCCGGCGGTGCAGCAGTCGGCATGCAGACCACTGCAGGTGACGGCACACTGAACACATCACTCTCAGTTGCCGCTGCAGGAACTGGCGTGGCAGTCGGTGCGATCACGCTCGACTCCGAGAAAAGCTTTTCGGCCACCGATGCCCGTACCGGCGCCGCCAGTCTGACTGGCGCATCGGCCCTGAAATCGGTCGCGACGCTCGACGTTTCGACCTTCGACGGCGCCCAGCAAGCCATCAAGATCGCTGATGCCGCCCTGTCGTCGGTCAACAGCCAGCGCGCCCAGTACGGTGCCCTGCAATCGCGCTTCTCGTCGGCCATCGCCAACCTGGCCACCACGACGGAAAACCTGTCGGCATCGAAATCGCGTATCACCGATACCGACTTCGCATCGGAAACGGCCAACCTGACCCGCGGCCAGATCCTGCAACAGGCCGGTACCGCGATGCTGGCCCAGGCCAACTCGCTGCCGAACGGCGTGCTGTCCCTGCTGCGCGGTTAATCTTCCCCGGTAATTTGAACGGCACGACCTGACCTCCCGGCTGATTGTTTCAGCCGGGTTTTTGCAACGAGGGACCCAAGATGAACATTCAATCGACTGCACCGACCGGCGCCGCACGCCAGGGCGAGCGCAGCAATGCCAGCGAGACGCCGGGCACCGTGTCCACGGTCGCGGCCAAGGCCAACGCCACCACCGGTGGGGCCGCCGCGAAAACAGCCGCAAACGGCATCGAGCCCACGCGGGACGAACTGAAGACGGCAGTCGATAAATTGAACCAGTCCATGACGGCCTCCTCGCAGGACCTGCAGTTTTCAGTCGATGAAGACAGCAAGAAAACCGTGGTCAAACTCATCGACCGCAACACCCACGAGGTGTTGCGCCAGATGCCGACCAAGGAGGCCCTGGAAATCGCCAGGTCGCTCGACAAGGCGATGGGCAAACTGATCGATCAGCACGCCTGAACGATGCTGGTCACATGCAGCGCAATGCCGCCAGATACGGGCGCCATTGCGCTTTTTTGCGTTTGATGGCATTTAACTATTCAAATGGCGAAAATAGTTTTAAATAGTTAAATAGCGCGTAAAACCTGCTCTCAAGTACGGTTTGATTCTGCCGATAATGACTTACATTATCCCTTTCGCAGGAGAACGCCTTGGGCATCACATCAGCAGGTATCGGTTCAGGACTGGACATCGAAGGCATCATCACGAAACTGATGACGGTCGAGGCCGCGCCTTTGGACGCCTACGATGCCAAAACGGCGGCCTTCAATGCGAAGCTGACCGCGCTCGCCAAACTCGGCTCCAGCGTCGGCTCGTTCCAGAATTCGCTGTCGACGCTGAGCAGCGCGTCGGCATTCAACGCGCTGTCGGCCAATGCCGCCGACACCGGCATCGTGGCGCCCAGCGCAACCGCCGATGCGGTGGCAGGCAGCTACAGTGTCAGTGTCAGCCAGCTGGCCCAGGCGCAGAGCCTCAATTCCAAGGGTGTCGCTTCCACCACCAACGTGATCGGCAGCGGTGCATCGACGACGCTGTCGTTCCAGTTCGGCACGGTGTCGTCCGGCACGTTCGGCGTGACCGGCAGCAAGCTCGGCAACAATACTGCCGCCAACGGCATCCCGAACGGTTCGCTGACAGTCAACGGCAAGGCGATTGCCACCGATGGCACCACCACCGGCGCCAAGCAGCTGGCCGCGGCCATCAATGCCCAGAGCGCAACCACCAACGTGACCGCCAGCGCAGCAACCACCGTCACCGGCGCGACGCTGTTTGCCGGTTTCGGCAGCATCAATACAACCGGTGGCGGCACGTATTCGCTGAATGTCAACGGCATCGCACTGGGCTCGCAAAATGCCGGCACCGCCGCGGGTGCGGGCATCACCGCCGCATCGCTCGACACCACGCTCGGCACCGCGAATGCCACCACCAACGCGCTGGCCGCTGCGAAGATCACGTTCACCGGCACGGCAGCGGCTGGCGACCTGAAGTTTTTTGCCGCCGACGGCAGCAATATCGACGTCAGTGAATCGGTCATTGGCGGTGTTACCGGCGGCATCGGCAACAGCGGCACCGGCAATATCGGCTCAAGCACAGTGGCCACCAGCGCCGTCACGCTGACGTCCACCGGCGGCAATCCGATCACGATCGCCGGCAGCAACCCCACCCTGTCCGGCCTGACTGCCGGCAGCAGCGGCAGTTACAGCGGCGCCGGCTTTGCCCAGGATGGCACGCAGGCCAGCGCCGTCGTCACGCTCGACGCGGCCAACCAGTCGCTGCAGGGTATCCGCGACGCCATCAACAAGGCCAATATCGGTGTATCGGCCAGCATCGTCTCGGACGGCAGCGACAACCCGTATCACCTGGTGCTGACGTCGACCAAGACCGGCGAAACGTCGAGCATGAAAATCACCGTGAGCGACGCCAACGGCGGCACCACCGATCCTGCGCTGTCGAGCCTGCTGACGTACGATCCGGCCGGCACCCAGGCACTGACCCAGACCAGCGCGGCCCAAAGCACGAAGCTGACCGTCAACGGCATCGCCGTCAAGAGCGCCAGCAACAGCGTGACGGGCGCCATTCAGGGCGTCACGCTGGCCCTGGGCGCAGTCGGCTCGACCAGCGTCGTGATTTCAAAAAACACCACGGCCGTCAACACCGGCGTGACGGCGTTCGTCAAGGCCTACAACGACCTGAACACCACGATCAAGGGCCTGACCGCGTACAACGCCGATACCAAATCGGGCGGCGCGCTGCTGGGCGACGCAGGTGCGCTGTCGATCCAGACGCGCCTGCGCCAGCAGCTGGGGCAGGCAGTCGACGGGCTGAGCGGCAAGCTGACCATGCTCAGCCAGGTGGGCATCAGCTTCCAGAAAGATGGCAGCCTGGCCCTCGATTCGACCAAGCTGCAAAAGGCCATCACCGAGAATTTCTCCGACATCGCCGGCCTGTTTTCCGCCATCGGGACGGCCAGCGACAGCCTGGTCAGCGTCAGTGCCACGGGCGCGGCCACCAAGCCGGGTACGTATGCACTGAATGTCACCACGCTGGCCAGCCAGGGCACGCTGACCGGCGCCGCAGCCTTGTCGGCGGCAACCGTGATCGCCCCGAACACGGTGTGGAGCGTGACGCTGAACCAGACCGATCCGACCAGCGAAAACCGCGTGGCCAACGTGGCGCTGACGGCCGGCAGCTACACGCCGAAAGAATTCGCTGCGCTGCTGCGCGCCGCCGTCAACGGGAACGCCAGCTTTGCCGGCAACGGTGATACGGTTGAAACCTCGATCGACGCCGATGGCAAGCTGGTCATGTCATCGAGCCGCTACGGTTCGATATCGAACATCGCCGTCTCCAGCAAAACCGGCAGCGCTGTGTCGGATGTCTTTGGCGCAGCTACCCCAACCGTCGGCGTGGACATCGCCGGCACGCTGGGTGGCCAGACCTTTATCGGCTCTGGCCAGACGGTGACCGGCGCGGCCGGATCGAATATGGACGGCATGAAACTGGCGGTCAAAGGCGGCCTCACCGGCGACCGCGGCAGCGTGACATTTTCGCAGGGTTATGCCTTCCAGCTGACCACGCTGGCCGACAGTTTTATTGGCACGAATGGCCTGATTAACAGCCGCTCGACCGGCATCAACACCAGCATCAAGGCCATCGCCGCGCAGAAGCAAACCTTCAGCGACCGCCTCACCGATATTGAAAAGCGCTACCGCAAAACTTACACCGCACTCGACGTGTCGCTGGCATCGATGCAGAGCACCCAGACTTACCTGACCCAGCAGTTGGCGTCGATTGCCGCGAACAGATAAGCAGCCCGGCCACTTTACGATTTTTAAGATTTACAGGAGCAATCCATGTTTGGAACCATGCAACGCGGCGTCAATGCCTATGCCAAAGTCGGCCTCGAGACCAACATCAGTTCGGCCTCGCCTCACGCCCTGATCGTCATGCTTTACGACGGCGCACTGGTCGCCGTGCTGAAAGCGCTGGCGCACATGAAGTCGGGCAATATCGCGGAAAAAGGCAAGGCGGTATCGCACGCCATCGCCATCATCGACAACGGCCTGCGCGCCAGCCTCGACCGCGAGGCGGGCGGACAAATCGCCATGAGTCTCGATTCGCTGTACGATTACATGAGTCGCCAGCTGTTGACGGCGAATATGCAGAACAAGCCGGAAATGCTGGAAGAAGTGCACCGCCTGCTGTCCGACCTGCGCGGCGCGTGGAACACCATCGGCACCACGCCGGCTGCCGCCCCGCAGCAGCAGGAAGCGAACCGCGCCCCCCTGATGGCCAGCGCCTGATAAAGACGACAATGATGAACAGCGAAGACATCCTGACCGTGTATGAATCTGTGGCCGACCTGACCGGCCAGATGCTGGACGCCGCCGGCAGCAGCGACTGGGAACGCCTGGTGGCGCTCGAGCAGGAATGCAGCACCCGTGTCAGCACGCTGCGCAGCGGCGAAGCCAACGAAATCCTCACTGGCCCGGCCCGCAAGCGCAAAGTGGAACTGATCAAAAAAGTACTGGCCGACGACCGCCGTATCCGCGACCTGACGACGCCATGGATGGCCCAGTTGTCCAAGCTCATCAACAGCAACGGTACCCAGCGCCGCCTGGCGAATGCCTACGGCGTGTACTAACTGAATGGCGCTGCCGCGCATCGATGTACAGGGTCCGCGTCCGGTAGCGCCGGCCGATCCGGTCCATGCCGCGTTACCCATTGGCGACGCGCGCCAGGAAGTGTTCGACCGCTCGATGCAAAGCCTGGTGGGGCGCACCGTGCCGGTGGCGGTGCTGGCGAAAATGGCGGATGGCACGTTTCTCGTGCGCGTGGCCGGCAACCCTGCCCGCATGGCGCTGCCCGAAGGCGCCCAGCCCGGCACGGAAATTCCCCTCAAGGTTCTCCCCGGCGACCCGCGCCCGTCGTTCCAGCTGACCGGTGGCCTGCCTACTACCCCGCTAACTTATTCAGCGGGTGCCGCTGCGCCCTTGCCGGGCGGCGCCGAACTGGAACAATTGCCCACCGCCGACGTGGCGAAGATGGCAGTCAAGGGCACCGCTCCCGGCGCCACCGCCACTGCCACTGCTCCGGCAGCGCTGGCTGCCGATCCAAAAACCGCGCCGCAGTTGAGCCCTGCCGGCCGCGCGCTGGGCGACGTAATGGCTGCCGTGCTGAAGCTGCCGCAACAGACGGCGTCGGTGCATGCCTCCGCGCCGATTGCCACGGCGCCCACCGGCGACCCGCAAAAAATTGCTGCCGGCCTGGAAAACGCCATCGGTAAATCCGGCCTGTTCTACGAATCGCATCTGGCCGAATGGGCTGGCGGCGCGCGTCCGCTGGCGGAACTGAAGGGCGAGCCGCAGATGGCGACCGGGCGCCAGGCCATGGAAGCAGTGCGTCCCGGCGTGCCGCCTGACGCGGCCACCGCGCAGATGATTAGCCAGCAACTCACCACCCAGGAACAGGGCCGCGTAACGTGGCAGGGCCAGCTGTGGCCAGGCCAGGCGATGCAGTGGGATATTGCGCGGGATGCGCCCGAAGGTGGCCGCGGCGGCAACGATCAGGATGGTGGCAGCATGCCGTGGCACAGCAAGCTGACGTTGCGCTTTGCCGCGCTGGGCGAACTGGGTGCGAGCATCGTGCTGGCCGGCGACCAGGTGCACATCCGCCTGCAGGCCGCCAGCGATGCGTCGGGCGACGTGTTGCGCGCGCACGCGGCGCGCCTGCAGGATGCGCTGGCAGCAGCCGGCACACCGGCGACCACACTGGCAATCCTGGACCCGGCGGAGGCGGCGGTCCCTGCCGCCGCGACGGTGGAACCAACGGTCAAAAACGGTAAAGATGGCGCAGCCGCGTACGCCAGCCAGCATGGCTGAGCCCACTGTCAACAAGCGGCGCCAGAACGCGGTGGCGCTGGCCTATGCCGATGGCGACAACGCCCCGCGTGTCGTGGCGCGCGGCCAGGGCCTGATTGCCGAGCAGATTATTTCACGCGCCAAGGACGCCGGCGTGTTCGTGCATGAATCGAAAGAGTTGGTTAGCCTGCTGATGGACGTCGATCTGGACCGGGAGATTCCTCCAGTACTTTATCGTGTCATTGCGGAACTATTAGCGTGGCTATATCATATTGAATCTGCCGAGAAATCCGGTGCGCCCATGCCGGACGTGCCAGACGCAGTCCGCCAACTCGATAAATGATCCCACGCGCATGATGGAAGCAATCAGTCACACGGAAGTGCAGGATTGGCACAATTTCGAAATTGGCTCGCGCCGTGAAATTGCCTCGCTGCTGCGCCAGATCGGTGAAAAAAACCAGCTGGTGCGCATGCTGGTAAAGGGTGAACAGGATGTCTGCGTCACCACCCTCCTGGACATGGACGAGAGCGCCGGCACCCTGTTGCTCGACTGCTCGATCGACGCCGCGCAAAACCTGCGCATCCTGGCCGCGAAACGCGTGCGTTTCGACACCACGCTCGACAAAATCCGCATCGTGTTCATGGCCGACGACGTCGAACCGGCAACGTACGAAGGCCGCCCTGCCCTGTGCTGCCCGATTCCCGCCACGCTGATCCGTTTGCAGCGGCGCGAGTACTACCGCATGGAAACGCCGGTCGCCAGCCCGATCCGGGTGACGATACCGCTGTTGACCGAAGGCGGCGGCAGCGCCGAGGCATTTGCGGTGTCGGACATCAGCGTGGGTGGACTTGCCATCCTCGACAACAAACTTTTACTCAAGGGTCAGCAGGGACTCAAGCTGGCGCAGTGCAGCATTGCGCTGCCGGATGGCGTCATCGGCACAACCCTGCTGGTGCGAAATTCAACCGAAGTGACCTTATTGAATGGCAAGCAGAGCCGCCGCATTGGCTGCCAGTTTACCGACCTGTCGCGCGCGAGCCTGGCCAATGTGCAGCGCTATATCACCAAGCTGGAGCGCGAACGGAACGCCAAAATGGCCGGGCTGGAATAAGTCCGCGCCGGTGCGGCTTAAAAAACCTGCGCGACGAGCCAGGCGTTGGCCGCAGAAATGACGAGAAACAGCGTCCACGACAGCACCGTGGTCAGTATCGAGTTGGCAAATTTCCCCATCACGTCAGGCCGGCCGGTCAGCCGGATCAATGGATACATGGCAAACGGTAACTGCAGGCTCAGGACCACCTGGCTCATCACCAGCAGGCGTCCCACCGAATGTTCACCCAGCATGATGACGCCTGCCAATGCCGGCCCCAGCGCCAGGCCCCGCGTGACCAGCCGGCGTTGCCAGCACGGGATGCGCAGTTTCAAAAAGCCTTCCATGATGACCTGGCCGGCGATGGTGCCGGTGAAGGTCGAACTCTGCCCGGCTGCCAGCAGCGCGATGCCGAACAGCAGGCCGGCGAACACTGTGCCGGCGACCGGGTCGAGCAGGTGGAAAGCATCGTCGATCCCCACACCGACGGTGGTGTCGCCATGATAAAACGCTGCACCGGCCAGTATCAGAATGGCCGCATTGATCAGTAATGCAAGCAGCAGCGACACGATGGTATCGATACGCGACAGGCCAATCGCCTCGCGCCGGCTGGCGTCGTTTTTTGCCACCACGCGGGTTTGCACAATCGAGGAATGCAGATACAGATTATGGGGCATGACCGTTGCACCGAGGATACCGACGGCGAGGTACAGCGGGTCCTGGCTGCTGATGGCCTGCAGCGACGGTACGATACCCGCGACCACCGCATGCCAGTCGGGTTTGACGAACATTAATTCGACAAACAGGCATGCGGCAATGGTGAGGATCAGGCCAAGGATGATGGCCTCCACCTTGCGGAAACCATTGCCTTTCAAGCCCAGCACAATCAGCGTATCGAAGGCTGTCAGCAGCACACCCACCGGCAAGGACACGCCCAGCAACAATTTGAATGCCAGCGCACACCCGAGCACTTCGGCCAGGTCGCAGGCAATGATGGAAATTTCCGCAAACACCCAGAGCATCTTGCTGACAGCGGGACGGTATTGTTCGCGGCAGTGCACCGCCAGATCCTTGCCCGTCACCACGCCAAGCCGCATGCTCAGGCACTGCAGCACGATGGCAGCCAGACTCGACAGGACCACCACGAACAGCAGCTGGTAGCCATATTGCGAGCCAGCCTGGATGGCGGTGGCCCAGTTACCCGGGTCCATGTAACCCACCGAGACCAGCAGCCCCGGGCCGGCAAAACGTAATATTTTTTGCGGCAGCGATGCCGTCGGTGAGACAGAAATGGTACCGGCAACTTCAGTGGGACAGAATGGTGCGGTGGCAGTAGTGGGAAGTTTGAACATGCGCAAATCGAAGGGTTGATGGCCAATACAGGGGCTTAAGGCGGGATCGACCCTGCATTGACATGACGCCAGTTGCCTGCAAGGCCGCAATGGCTGGCGCCAATGCCGGATAAAGCAGGATTATACAAACCTGGCCGAAGAACGCCGGAACCGGCTACCAGGAGCAACGCGTCACACCTGCATATTCATGATTTCGTGATACGCCGCCACCATCTTGTTGCGCACCTGTACAGTGGCCTGGAAGCCGATATTCGCCTTCTGCATGGCGATCATCGTGTCCGACAGATTCACGCTCTCGTCGCCCATGGTGAACCGCTTGCCCATGTCTTCGGCCACGTTCTGCGATTCGCTGACCGAGTTCAACGATGACTTCAAGGCGTCGGAAAAATTGACCTTGGTCGACGATGCCGGTTCCGCGATGCCAGTGGGCGCGACGGGACCCGCAGCCGGCTTGGTGGCGGCGGCTTTCAATTGGGCCATCATCGCTTCGATGCGACTGGTGTCGATACCGCCGATGCCGCCAATGCTCATGCCAACTCTCCTGTTTGTGCGCATCATCGTGGCAACAGCGCACACAGATGAATTCAGGCTGTCAGAATACCGCGGCCCCGACAAAATCTTGCCTGCGAGCAGCGACGCAATCGTGCCGCTATTCAATCGTTTGAATGTTGCCGCAAAGCTTCATAATGCGTCTCTCGTCCTATTCTCCCGGAAACTCCAACATGGCAACAGCCGACGACGTCATCGATCCCGCAGCAAGGCCGCCCTTCCTGCAGACCCCGTTCGGGCGCAATATCGCGCTGGGCGTCGGTGCAGCGGTCGTGATCGCCATGATGGTGGCCGTGTGGATGTGGAGCCAGCAGCCGGAATACAAGATCCTGTTCGCCAACTACAACGACCGCGACGGCGGCGCCATCACCGCGTCGCTCGACCAGATGGGCGTCAAGTACAAGTTTTCCGAGGGCGGTTCGGCAATTTTGGTCAATGCGGAACAGGTCCACGATATCCGCCTGAAGCTGGCAGCCCAGGGTTTGCCGAAAGGCGGCAACGTCGGCTTCGAGCTGATGGAAAACCAGAAGCTGGGCGTATCGCAATTCCTGGAACAGGTCAATTATCAGCGCTCGCTCGAGGGCGAACTGGCCAAGTCGATCCAGTCGCTGGGCGCGGTATCGGCTGCGCGCGTGCACCTGGCGTTGCCAAAACCGTCCGTGTTCGTGCGCGATGTGCAAAAACCTACCGCCTCGGTACTGCTGAACCTGCAGTCGGGCCGCGCCATCGATGCGGGCCAGGTCAGCGCCATCGTGCACCTGGTGGCGTCGAGCGTGCCTGAACTGCTGACGTCGAACGTGACCGTGGTCGACCAGAACGGCAACCTGCTGTCAGATACCAGCAAGGCCGCGGGCAGCAAGCAGCTCGATCCGAACCAGCTGAAATATGTCGATGCGGTGCAGGCCGGTATCGTCAAGCAGGTTGAGTCCCTGATCAAGCCTTTGGTCGGTGAAAACAATGTGCGCGCCGAAGCCATGGCCGAGATCGATTTCGCCCAGGTCGATACTGCCGCTGAAAGTTTCAAACCGAATTCGCCACCGGAGCCGCAGGCGATCCGCAGCCAGCAGACGTCGGAAGCGAACACCCCGGGCGCGGCCAATCCTTCGGGCGTGCCGGGCGCGCTGTCGAATCAGCCGCCGGGCACCGCAACCGCCCCGCTGACCGCCACCGCCGGTGCGCCGCCGGGCGCCGCAGCGCCGGCTGCCAGCCCTACCCGCAAGGATGCCACTACCAATTATGAAGTCGACAAGACTGTGCGTTACGAGCAGCGTCCGATGGGCGGCATCAAGCGCCTGTCGGTGGGCGTGGTGGTCAATTACCGCCGCAGTGTGGACCCGAAAACAGGTAAAGTGACAGTGCGTCCGCTGGCGCCGGCAGAAGTGGCCCAGATCAACGAGCTGGTGCGCCAGGCCATGGGCTACTCGAAAGAGCGCGGCGATACGCTGAATGTGACGAACGCGCCGTTCGATGGCGTCGACAAACCGGCCGATCCGATCGCCGACATCCCGTTCTGGAAAGACCCTGCGAACATCCCGCTGGCCGTGCGGATGCTGAAATACCTGGTGGCGGCGATGGTGCTGGCGTTCCTGTGGTTCCGCGTGCTGCGCCCGATGCTGCGCCCGCTGTTCCGCAAGATCGATCACATCAACGACGACGCCGAAGACGAAGATGCCCGCGAAGAAGCACAGGACGCTGTCGAACGCGCTGCTGTCGAAGATGCGCTGGCCAATGAACCGGTGCCGGAACCGCCAGGCGTACAGGGTTATCGCGAAAACCTCGCGATGGCCAAGTCGTTGGCACAAAATGACCCGCGCGTGGTCGCCAATGTAGTTAAAGCATGGGTAGGTGCAGAATGAGTAATGACGGCGGAATCCAGAAAGCAGCCATTTTGATGCTGGCACTGGGAGAAAGCGAAGCGGCCGAGGTAATGAAATTTCTCGGGCCGCGCGAAGTATTGAAACTGGGCGCCGCGATGGCGACCATGAAGGCGGTCCAGCACGAGCAGGTGGTCGATGTGCTGGAGGCGTTTCGCGGCCAGACCGAGCTCAATTCCACGGTTGGCCTCGATTCGGACGAATACATCCGCCAGGTGCTGACCAAGGCGCTGGGCGACGACAAGGCGTCGGTGCTGCTGAATCGTATTCTCGGGGGTAAGGACGCGTCGGGAATCGAATCGCTGAAATGGATGGATGCCAGCTCGGTGTCCGAACTGATCCGCAACGAGCACCCGCAGATCATCGCCACCATCCTGGTCCACCTCGAGCGCGACCAGGCCTGCGAAATTTTGGCCAATTTTACCGACCGGCTGCGCAACGACGTAGTTCTGCGGATCGCCACGTTGGACGGCGTGCAGCCGGCCGCGTTGCGCGAGCTGAACGACGTGTTGACGAAGCTGTTGTCTGGCAATGAAAATATCAAAAAGTCGTCGCTCGGCGGTGTGCGCGCGGCGGCGGAAATTCTCAACTTCATGAGCGGCGAGCAGGAAAGCTCGGTGATGGACAACATCAAGAATTACGACAACGACATGGCGCAGAAGATCATGGACGAGATGTTCGTGTTCGACAACGTGATCGACATCGACGACCGCGGCATTCAGTTGCTGCTGCGCGAGGTGCAATCGGAAATGCTGATCATTGCGCTGAAGGGCGCGTCGCAGGACCTGCGCGAAAAAATCTTCCGCAACATGAGCCAGCGCGCCGGCGAAATGATGCGCGAAGATCTCGAATCGAAGGGGCCGGTGCGCTTGTCCGAGGTCGAATCGCAGCAAAAGCAAATTCTGCAAATCGTACGGCGCCTGGCCGACGAAGGCCAGATCGTACTAGGCGGCAAAGGCGAGGATTCATTTGTCTGATACCCCAAAAGAATTGCAGAGCGCCTACCAGCGCTGGGAGATGGCGTCGTTTGGCGACAACCGTCCCAGCACGCTCGCGCGCAACGCTCCCCCGCCCCCGCCAAGCGCGCCGCTGCCCCCCGAGCTGATTCCGCCGACCGAAGAAGAAATCGCCGCGATCCGCGCTGCGGCGCACGAAGACGGCGAAGCGATCGGCTTTGAGGCGGGCAGCAATGCCGGCTATATCGACGGCCTGGAAAGAGGCCGCGCCGAAGCTGCCGAAGAACTGGCGCACCTGCGCACCATCTCGTCGACCTTTGCCAAAGCGCTGGCCGACGCCGACGAAGTCATCGCCAACGACGTGCTCGACCTGGCGCTGCAACTGGCCCGCGGCATGCTGCGCGCCGCCCTGCCCGTCAAGCCCGAACTGATGCTGCCGATCGTGCGCGATGCCATTGCCTATTTGCCGATCGTGCAACAGCCGGCCGTGTTGATGCTGAACCCGATGGATGTCGACCTGGTGCGCAGCGCGATGGGCGACGATATCGACAAGGGCGGCTGGCGCGTCATCGAAGACGCATCGATCGAGCGCGGCGGCTGCAAGATCGACACCGCCAGCAACCAGATCGACGCCCAATGCGAATCGCGCTGGCTACGCCTCAACCAGGCGCTGGCCAAAGACGTCGCCTGGCTCGACAAATAACCCCAACCCGGGGTCAGGTCTGCCAATGCGACATTTTCAACCAATCAATTCGGCAATTCAACGGCAATTCAACGGGGTCAGTTCCGGCGATCGGACATTTTTGAACTTACATCGCAAAGTAATGTCGTCGACTGATTTCGACAACATCTGGGCCGTAAAGTTCCCCGATGTCCGTTTGCCGGAACTGACCCCCATGAATTTTCTTGAAAGTTTGAACGAGTGATGGAAGTCGATAAACACACCGGCCGCTGGCGCGCGTACATGAAAGATTGCGAGGCGCTGGCCGGCTTTGTTGAGCCGATGGCGGTGTCGGGGAGAATTACGCGCGTGGCCGGGCTGGTGATGGAATGCGTCGGCCTGAAACTGGCCGTCGGTAGCGCCTGCACCGTGCCGATGCCGAATGGCACGCGCGTGGAAGCCGAAGTGGTCGGGTTCGATGGCGAGCGCCTGTTTTTGATGCCGCAAAGCGATATCGAAGGCCTGGTGCCCGGCCAGCGCGTGTTTCCCATCGAACCGATGATTCCGCCGCCGGGCAGCGTGAAGCACGCACGCCGCCGTCCCAGCGACCGCGCGCGCCACCTGCCGGTCGGCATGCAGTTGCTGGGCCGCGTCGTCGATGGCGCCGGCCGGCCGCTCGATGGCAAAGGTCCGCTGAACACGACCGAAAGCGCGCCGATCAATGCGCGTCCCATCAACCCGCTCGATCGCGCTCCGATCGTCGATACGCTGGACGTCGGCGTACGCGCCATCAATGGCCTGCTGACTGTTGGCAAGGGTCAGCGCCTGGGCCTGTTTGCCGGTACCGGCGTCGGCAAATCCGTGTTGCTGGGCATGATCGCGCGCTATACCAAGGCCGACGTCATCGTGGTCGGCCTGATTGGCGAACGGGGCCGCGAAGTCAAAGAGTTCATCGACCAGATCCTGGGCCCGGTTGGCCGTGCCAGATCGGCAGTCGTGGCCGCGCCGGCCGACAGTGCGCCGCTGCTGCGCCTGCAGGGCGCGTCGTACGCCACCGCCATTGCCGAGCACTTCCGCGACCAGGGCAAAAGTGTTTTATTGATCATGGATTCGCTGACCCGCTACGCAATGGCGCAGCGCGAAATTGCGCTGGCCATCGGCGAACCGCCCGCCACCAAAGGCTATCCGCCATCGGTGTTTGCCAAGCTGCCGGTGCTGGTGGAACGCGCCGGCAACGGTATGGAAGGCGGCGGCTCGATCACGGCGTTCTATACCGTGTTGTCGGAAGGCGACGATCAGCAGGATCCCATTGCCGATGCCGCGCGCGGTATTCTCGACGGCCACATCGTGCTCAACCGGCGCCTGGCCGAAGCCGGCCACTACCCGGCCATCGATATCGAGCAGTCGATCAGCCGCGCCATGCACATGATTACCTCGCACGAACACCAGCTTGCCGCGCGCAAACTGAAACAACTGTATTCGCGGTTCGAGCGCTCGCGCGACCTGATCAGCGTGGGCGCGTATGCCGCCGGCAGCGATCCGATTCTCGACCAGGCCATCGCCAAACAGGATCAAATTACCGGTTTCCTGTGTCAGGAAATTGGCGACAACGAAGACATGCTGAAGAGTTTGGGGCAATTGACCTCTCTGTTCGGCTGATCGCCGACCTTGCCACACGGCTATACTTTGAAACATGGCCAACCTCTCCGCACTTACCACTTTGATCGGCCTCGCCCAGACCGCGTCCGACGCGAGCGCCAAGCGGCTCGGCGTGGCATTGAAAAACGAAGAAGACTGTCAACAAAAATTGGAAATGCTGCTGGGCTACCGCGACGATTACGCGCAGCGCCTCATCGCCGAACAGCAAGCCGGCATGTCGCCCCAGGCGTATGCCAATTTTGTGGCATTCATGGTTAAGCTGGACCAGGCCGTGAACGGCCAGCGCGACGTGCTGAAACACGCGCTCCAGAGGACCGTGATGGAGAAAAGCGCCTGGCAGGAAAGCGAACGCAAGCGCCTGTCGTACCGCACGCTCACTGAGCGCGCCGCCAACGAACAAAGCAAGATCGACAACAAGCGCGACCAGAAGATGATGGATGACCACGCCGCGCGCCGCCCTA
This sequence comes from Pseudomonadota bacterium, assembly GCA_030853745.1. Taxonomy (GTDB): domain Bacteria; phylum Pseudomonadota; class Gammaproteobacteria; order Burkholderiales; family Burkholderiaceae_D; genus JALYUM01. Next base: position 16,278 of record JALYUM010000012.1, read on the forward strand.
ACGCCAAACGCTGATTGGAAAGCACCAACATGCAAAACTTTACACTGCCGATACAGGTTTCCCCCACTGCCAACGCGCCTGTGCCCAGCCGCGACACCGCGCAGCCAAACAAGGATGCGCCTGCTTTCAGCCAGACCCTGAACCGCGAAATGGCGCAGCGCCAGAACAAGCCGGTCGAAAAGACGCCTGAAGCGCCGGTGACACCCATCAAGGTGGGGCCGGGACACGAACCTGCGCCGGCTCCTGCGCCAGCTCCTGCGGCGCCCGTTGCGCCCACCGGACCGGTCCGGGCCATCAAGCATATTGCCAACGTGGACAACGCCACCGTGGACGCTGGCGCTGCAGGAACGGCTGCGGCGGTGCCGGCCGATGACGCGGCGACGCTGGTTGTGGCAACCGACCCTGCCCTGCTCGCCACCGACGCAACCGCCACGGCGTCTGCCGCCGCCGCTGCTGCCGAAGCAGGCGCTGCCGCAGCCGCGCCGATGAGCGACATGCTGGCCATGGTCGCCAGCTACAAGCAATTGATGCGGGGCGGCGCACCCGCTGCCAAGCCCGAGGCAACGTCCACGGCAGACGCCACTGCGGCCACCAAAACCGTGCGCGGCACCAGCATCGCTGATGACACGCACACGCTGGCGGCATTGCAAAACACACTCAAGAAAACCGATGGCGCAGCCACCACCAAAGGCGCCACTGCGCAGCTTGACGATAACGCCGCCACACCGGCCGTCAGCCGCACGGCGCCCGGTCTGGCCGCCGCCACCAAAGCTGCTGCGCCGCAATCCGACGCAGCGTTGTCGACCTTGCGCGACGCAGCTGTCACCGCAACCGTCAAGGATACCGCCCCGCTGAATACAACCGGCAGCGCCTTCCAGGCTCAGTTGAGCTCGGTGGAAATGGTGCAAACGGCCGTGACGCAAGGCAGCGACCGCATCCCGGCGCGCCTGGGCACGACTGCCTGGGATAACCAGGTCAGCCAGAAAGTGGTCTGGATGGTGGCCGGCGCCGATCAGTCCGCTACGCTGACGCTCAATCCACCCGATCTCGGCCCGGTGCAAGTGGTGCTGAACGTGAACAACGACCAGGCAACCGTGGCCTTCAGTTCGGCCACGCCGGAAGTGCGCGAGGCGCTCGAAAACGCCATGCCGCGCCTGCGTGAAATGCTCAGCGACGCTGGCGTCACGCTCGGTGATGCCAGTGTCAGCGCGAATCTCCCGGACCAGCGCCAGGCCGATACCAACAATGGCAACGGTAACAGGAGTGGCAATGGCAACAACAATGGCAATGACAATGGCACCGGCATACGCCGTGGCGAAACCGACATCCCGTTGCCGCGCAGCGCCAGCCGCGCCGTGCGCGACGATGGGGTCGTCGACACGTTCGCATAAAAAATCCCGATTCGCCCGTCAGTCATTCCCGGGAATGACATAATGACGGGAACTATTCACATGCATTACACAGAACCTCGAAAGCAGAATTTCCCATGAAGGCAGCCCCAAAGACAGACGACGCGCCACCAAAGGCGAAGAGCAAAATGATGATCATCATTATCGCCGTGGTATTACTGGCCGCCATTGGCGGCGGTGGCGCCTGGTTCATGATGAAAGGCGGCGATGAAGCCCACGAAGCGGGCTCCGCCAAAAAGCCGAAAAAGGCCGCCAAAGCAGCGCCGCCTGAATACGTGGCACTGGAACAGTTCGTGGTCAACTTGCAGCCGGAAACCGGCACCGACCAGTACCTGCAAATCCAGATGACGCTGCAGGTTGCGGGCACCGAGCAGGCTGAACTGTTCAAGACAAATATGGCGAAAGTGCGCAGCCGCGTGCTGATGCTGTTGTCCGGCAAAAAAGCCTCGGAAATCAACACCATCGAAGGCAAGAAAAAACTCGCCGAAGAGATCGTGACAGCCACCAAGGAGCCTTTCGTCGAGAAGGGCGACGAGCAGGAAGTGTCTGAAGTATTGTTTACTTCATTCATTATCCAATAAGTACTTTCAAGGACCGAACCAGCCACCATGGCCGATAATTTTCTCTCCCAGGAAGAAGTCGATGCCCTCCTCAAGGGGGTCAACGGCGACCAGGACGACGCGGCCGCTCCGGAAGAGACGTCGGGCGTACGCACGTACAACCTGGCCACCCAGGAACGCATCGTGCGCGGCCGCATGCCGACGCTCGAGATCATCAACGAGCGTTTCGCGCGCTACCTGCGCGTCGGCCTGTTCAACTTCATCCGGCGCAGCGCCGAGGTGTCGGTGGGCTCGGTGCGCGTGTCGAAATACAGCGAATTCATCCGCAACCTGGTGGTCCCGACCAACCTGAATCTGATCCACATGAAGCCGTTGCGCGGCACCGCGCTGATGGTGTTCGATCCGGGGCTGGTGTTTCTGCTGGTGGACAACCTGTTCGGTGGCGACGGGCGTTTTCACACGCGCGTCGAGGGCCGCGATTTTACGCAGACCGAGCAGCGCATCATTTTGCGCATTCTCGACATCGTGTTCGAGGCCTACACCAAGTCGTGGGAGCCGGTGTACCCGGTCGAGTTCGAATACATCCGGTCGGAGATGAACACGCAGTTCGCCAACATCGCCACGCCGAACGAGGTGGTGGTGGCGTCGACGTTCACCATTGAACTGGGGTCGGTATCGGGCCAGATTCACTTCTGCATGCCGTACTCGATGATCGAGCCGATCCGCGACACGCTCACGTCGAGCCTGCAGGGTGAAGCGCTGGAGGTCGATAAACGCTGGATCCGCCTGATGACGCAGCAGATCCAGGTGGCCGAAGTGGAGATGGTCGCGGTGCTGGGCACCGGCCGCGCCACGTTCGATGAAATTTTGAACATGAAAGTCGGCGACGTCATTCCATTGTCCGTGCCGGAAGTGATCCAGGCCACCGTTGATGGTGTGCCGGTGATGGATTGCACGTACGGCGTGCTGAATGGCCAGTACGCACTTAAGGTCGAAAAATTGCTGGCCAATTCCGACACAAAAAATTAAGTAAATCAGGAGAGCAAGATGTCTGACAATCAGGATGACCAGAGCATGGACGACGACTGGGGCGCGGCAATTGCCGAGCAAGCCAAGGCCGAAGCCGATGCGCTCGCGGCGCAAACCGCCAGTGCTGCCGTGTTCAAGGATTTTTCCACCAAGGGCGCGCGCAACGATACGCCGAACGATATCGACTTCATCCTCGATATCCCGGTCCAGCTGACGGTGGAGCTGGGCCGCACCAAGATCGCCATTAAAAACCTGCTGCAACTGGCGCAGGGTTCGGTGGTCGAGCTTGACGGCCTGGCCGGTGAGCCGATGGACGTGCTGGTCAATGGCTGCCTGATTGCGCAGGGTGAAGTGGTGGTGGTGAACGACAAGTTCGGTATCCGCCTGACCGACATCATCACGCCGTCGGAACGCATCCGGAAATTGAATAAATAATGGCGGGCAGCGTGCTGACAAAGTTGACCGGCGCCGCAGCCCTGTTCTGCTGCGCCGCGCTGGCGAGCGCTGCACCGGTGCAGCCGACGGTCGTCAGTTCCCCGGCCGCCGGCAGCCTGTTGCAAACCATCCTGGCGCTGTGCTTCGTGCTGGCGTTGCTGGCGTTGCTGGCGTGGGCGATGAAACGCTTCGGGCCGAAATCGCACATGGGCACGGTGCCCATCAAACTGGTCGGCGCGCTGTCGCTGGGTGGACGCGAGCGCATCATGGTGGTAGAAGTCGGCGGGCAGTGGATTGTTGTCGGCGCCTCGCCGGGCCGCGTAAATGCGCTGGCCACGATGCCGGCGCAGGGTACCGGCCTGGACGCCGCCCAACTTGCAAAACACCAGCCGCCAGCGGCCAGCTTTGCCGACTGGCTGAAACAGACGATCGATAAACGCAATGCGAAATAAACGTTTTTACCTGGCCGCGGCGATGCTGGCATTACCTTTGCTCGCTGCCGCTGCACCCGGCATCCCCGCCTTCAACAGCACCGCTGCACCCGGCGGCGGCACGGCGTATTCACTGCCGGTGCAAACGCTCCTGCTGCTCACGTCGCTCACCTTTTTGCCGGCCGCGCTGCTGATGATGACGAGTTTTACGCGCATTATCATCGTGCTCTCCCTGCTGCGCCAGGCGCTCGGCACGCAAACCGCGCCGCCGAACCAGGTGATGGTGGGCCTGGCTTTATTTTTGACGCTGTTCGTCATGGGCCCCACCTTCGACAAGATTTACACCGAAGCGTATTTGCCCATGCAGGAAAACAAAATCCAGATGGAAGAAGCGATGGACAAGGGCATTGCGCCGTTAAAGGCGTTCATGACGCGCCAGACGCGCCAGTCCGACCTTGCCCTGTTCGTGAAAATCTCCCGCTCCCCCGCGCTGCAGGGGCCGGAAGACATTCCGCTGCGCATTTTGATTCCCGCCTTTGTCACCAGCGAACTGAAAACCGCGTTCCAGATCGGCTTTGCCATTTTCATTCCGTTCCTGATCATCGACATGGTGGTGGCGTCGGTGCTGATGTCGATGGGGATGATGATGATGTCGCCGGCCACCATCGCGCTGCCGTTCAAGCTGATGCTGTTCGTGCTGGTCGATGGTTGGCAATTGCTGCTGGGGTCCCTGTCCCAGAGTTTCAATTAGGGCGGCGCGATGACACCGGAAAGCGTCATGACCATGGGCCGCACGGCCATGGAAGTCACCCTGATGATCTCGGCGCCGCTGCTGCTGGTGGCGCTGATCATCGGCCTGATCGTCAGCATTTTCCAGGCCGCCACGCAGATCAACGAAGCGACGCTGTCGTTCATCCCGAAACTGGTCGGCATTTTCGTCGCGCTGATCGTCGCCGGCCCATGGATGCTGTCGATCATGCTCGATTACATGCGCAATGTCTTCAACGGCATTCCGGGCATGATCGGCTGATGCGCCGCATCCCGCCAACCCGATGATCACGCTCACCAGCGTCGAACTGAACACCTGGATCGCCACCCTGCTGTGGCCGCTCACGCGCATCCTCGGCCTGATCACCGCCTCCCCGCTGTTTGGCAACAACGCCGTGCCGGTGTCGATGAAGGTGTCGCTCGGCCTGCTGCTGGCCACCATCATGGCGCCCACTATTCCCGCCGTGCCGGCCGCCGATCCGATGTCGATGGCGGGCCTGCTGATCCTGATGCAGGAGCTGCTGATCGGCGCGGCCATGGGTTTGTCGATGCGCATCGTGTTCGCCGCCATCGAGTTCGCCGGCGAGGTGGCCAGTATGACCATGGGCTTGGGTTTCGCCACCTTTTTCGACCCCAATTCCGCTGGCCGCTCCTCGGCCGTCGGCCAGCTGCTGGCACTGGTCGCCACGATGGCTTTCCTCGCGGTGAATGCCCACCTGGTGCTGTTGTCGGCGCTGGCGGAAAGCTTTGTCACGCTGCCCATTTCCGCCACGCCGATGTCGATCGGCGCGCCGCTGGAACTGGCGAAATGGGGCAGCAAGATCTTCAGCGCAGGGCTGCAATTATCGCTGCCGATCATCGCCGCGCTGCTCATTACCAACGTCGCGCTGGGCATCCTGACACGCGCTGCGCCGCAGCTGAATTTGTTCGGCATCGGCTTCCCGGTCACGCTGGGCGTCGGCTTGCTGACCATCAGCCTCGTCATGCCCTACCTGGGTGCGCCAGTGCTGACCCTGTTCAACCAGGGCATCGAAGCAGCCCGCGCCATTCCCCGCGCGGGGGCGCAGCGTGCCGCGCCACCTCCTTGACCACGCCACTGACAACGACCCATGCACCACACTCCCGATGCGCCCCTGAACGAAGAAATCGACCGCGTCGCCGCTGAAGCCGTGCAGCGCGGACTGCAGCACATTGCGGCCGGTGAACTGGACCAGGCGGCCACCCTCTTTCGCGCAGTCCTCGAGATGGACAGCACCCATCCGGTGGCGCATTACCAACTGGGCCTGCTCGAGTGGCGCGTCGGTAACCTGCCGGCCGCCGCCAGCCACTTGTCCGCTGCGCTGCAAGCTGATCCCGCCGAAGCCGCCTACTGGCTCGACTACATCGACATCCTGCTCGACGGCGCGCAACTGGCAGCCGCGCGCGACACCCTCGCGCTGGGGCGCCAGCATGGCCTGGAGGGCGACCGGGTGGCAGCGCTGGCGCAGCGCCTCGCCCGGCGCGAGCGCGGTGCGCCTGTCGATCAGGAACTGGCTGAAGTCGCCGGGTTGATCCGCGCGAACCAGCACGATGCAGCAGAACTGGCAGCACGCGCACTGGTCAGGGATTTCCCGCGCCATCCGTACGGTTACAAGGTGCTGGGCGTGATTTACCACCGGCGCGGCCAGCTCGACGAGGCGCTGGGCGCGATGCAGGCTGCGGCCGAGCGGGATCCCGACAATGCCGAAACCCTCAACAACATCGGCGCCGTGCTGAAGGATGCCTGGCGCCTGACTGAGGCCGAAACCTGGCTGCGCCGTTCGCTCGCACTGCGCCCGCACAACGCGGCGGCGCTGACCAACCTGGCCGCGACGCTGTTCGCGCAGACGCGCCTCGCCGACGCCGAAGCCAGCGCCCGCGCCGCGCTGGCCATCGACCCGGCCAGAACGCTGGCCTGGAATACGCTCGGCGCCATCCTGCAGAACCAGGGCAGGATGGTCGAAGCGCTCGAAGCCTATCGCCGCGTGCTGGCGCTGGAACCGGATAATTTCAGCGTCCACAGCAACCTGCTGTTTGCCATGAGCCAGATGGAAGGCATCGTTGCGGCCGACCTTTTTGCGGCGCACCGCGGCTTCGGAGAACGCATCGAGGGCGCGCTGCCACCAAGCGCCGTCCACACCAACAGCCGTGACCCGAAGCGGCAATTGCACATCGGCTTCCTGTCGGGCGACCTGCGCGATCACGCCGTGGCCTCGTTCATCGAGCCGGTGCTCGAACGCATGGCGGGCCGGCCCGGCGTGGCGCTGCACGCGTATCACAATCACGTGCGCAACGACCATGTCAGCGCGCGCCTGCGTGGCTACATGGTGCAGTGGCGCGACGTGGCCGGCATGAGCGACGCTGTGCTGGAGGCAGCCATCCGCAGCGATGCGATCGACATCCTGATCGACCTGTCGGGCCACACGGCGCATAACCGGCTGCCGCTGCTCGCACGCAAACCGGCGCCCATTCAGGCCACGTGGATTGGTTATCCGGGCACCACCGGCCTGCAGGCAGTCGACTATTATCTGACCGACCGTTTTATCCTGCCACCTGGCCAGTACGACCACCAGTTCACCGAGAAGCTGGTGTACCTGCCGGTGTCGGCGCCGTTCCAGCCGGCGCTGGACGCGCCCGCCATCAACCCGCTGCCGGCGCTCGCCAACGGTTACGTCACCTTCGGCAGCTTCAACCGGATCAGCAAGATCGGCCGGCCCGTGGTCGCCGCCTGGGGCGCCTTGCTGCGCGCGGTGCCAACTGCGCGCCTGCTGGTGGCCGGCGTGCCCGCCAGCGGCGGCGCCGACCAGTTGCTGGCGTGGCTGCTGGAGGAAGGCATCGATGCAGCGCGCGTTACCCTCCATGCGCGCGCGAACATGGCGGACTACCTGGCCCTGCACGGACAGGTCGACATCGCACTCGACACCTTCCCGTATTCGGGCGGCACCACCACGCTGCACGCGCTGTGGATGGGCGTGCCGACGCTGACGCTGGCCGGCGATACCGCAGCCGGGCGCCAGACTGTCTGCATCCTCGAGCACACGCAGCTGCCGCAGTTCATCGCTGCAGACGTTGAAGATTTCGTCAGCAAGGGCGTCGCTTTCGCCGCCGATGTCGACCATTTCGCCACGCTACGGGCCGGCATGCGCACGCGGATCGCGCTGCCGGATTCGCACGTCATGACCCACGTCGCCGACGGCGTCGAGAACGCGCTGCGCATGATGTGGCAGCGCTGGTGCGACGGCCTGCCCGCGGCCTCTTTCGACGCGCCGCTCGTGCTGATCTCCCCCTTGCCACCGGCCCTGCCCATCTATGTCACGCAGCCGGTGATGCCGCCACTGGACGACTTCGTGGCATCGCTGCAGCAAATCTGGGACAGCAAGTTTTTGACGAATGGCGGCGCCTTCCACCAGCAGTTGGAAGAAGCGCTGTGCGTCCACCTCGGCGTGGAGCACATCTCGCTGTTCGCCAACGGCACACTGGCGCTGATGGTGGCGCTGCAGGCGCAGGGCATCACTGGTGAAGTGATCACCACGCCGTATTCGTTCGTCGCCACCACGCACGCCATCACGTGGAATGGCCTGACGCCGGTGTTCGTCGACATCGATCCCGTCACCTTCAACCTCGACCCGGAAAAAATCGAAGCGGCCATCACGCCGCGCACCCAGGCCATCATGCCGGTCCATTGCTACGGCAATCCGTGCGACGTCGAACGCATCGAGACAATCGCCCGCAAACACGGCCTGAAGGTGATCTACGACGCCGCCCATGCGTTCGGCGTGCGCCAGGACGGCCAGAGCATCCTGCGCCACGGCGACCTGGCGGTGCTGAGTTTTCACGCCACCAAAGTGTTCTCCACCCTCGAAGGCGGCGCCATCGTCTCGCGCGATGCCGCCACCAAGCAGCACATCGACCGCCTTAAAAATTTTGGTATTGCCGACGAAGTAACGGTGGTCGCCGCCGGCATCAACGCCAAGATGAACGAAGTGAGCGCGGCCTTTGGCCTGCTGCAGTTGCGGGATGTCGACGCGGCGCTGGTGCAGCGCCGCCAGATCGCCGCGCAGTATCGCAGCCTGCTCGCCAATGTAAATGGCATCACGCCGATGGCGGAAGGCGCGCATGAAGCCAACTACGGCTACTTTGCGATCCTGGTGGACGACGGCTACCCGCTCGGGCGCGACGGCCTGTATCAGGCCCTGCGCGACGCCGGCATCCACGCGCGCCGCTATTTTTATCCGTTGATCAGCGACTTTCCGATGTACCGCGCCGTGCCATCGGCGGTGCCGGACAACCTGCCCAATGCCGCCCTGGTGGCGCGCCAGGTACTGTGCCTGCCGATCTATCCGGCGCTGGCGCCAGGCGACGTCGCCCGCATCGCCGATCTGATCGTTACAGGCCGAACAGCACTGGCGTGAGCACGGCAGCGAGCAGATGCTGCGCCATGGTATCGGGCTGGCGCAGCAGCATGCGGTACTGCCGCCCTGCCAGTGCATCGCCCAGCGCAACGTAATCGACGATCGAACGCGGCATGCAGCAGATGGCCGACTGGAGCACACTGCGCGCACTGGCCGCCACGACCGCATCCGGGGAACCCGACATCAGAATCGCCTGATCGTTGTCACCGCTACTTTCAAATGGCGTGGTGCAGTCGGCGAGACTGCGACGATAGAACTCGGCGCGCCCGCCCAGGTCGTCCCACGCCAGATCGCTGACGCTGACCGTGAACGCTGCTTTCGCACCGTATAGCTTGAGCCTCAGGATCGCGTCGAGGAACACGCGCGGCGTGTCGAGGACCCGCAAGTGCTTCAGCAAATCCCGCGCCTGCAGGTCGAGCAGGACATTCAACAGTACATTGCCGGCCGTATCGTCGCGATCGAATTCCACCAGCCGCTGCCACTCGGCGTGGCGGAAAATGCGATCGAGCTTGCTGGCCACTTCATACGACGCGGCATCGAGGAAATGCGCATCGAACGGGCCAGGGACCGGGGCACGTTTCAGGCGCCGGATGTCGCTGGCCTTGATACCCGCGACGAGCAGCAACAGCGCGTCATGCCGGTCGTTTGTAATCAGGCGATCGAGGAAGTCCGGGACGGTCACAAGCTTGATACCTTGCGCTGCGAAGAATGTTTCGAGTTCTTCCCGCACTTCGGATTTGCCCGACAATTCGAGCTCGATATCGTCCGGCCCGATCACATCGCGCGCGCGCTCGAAGTCGAGCACCGGAATGCCCTCGATATCGTCGAGCATTTTTTTGCGATACACAATGCCATCGATTGCAATGCCATTCAGGCGTAGGAATTTCTTGAAGTAGTTCTGATCCGGCTTCTGGAACATCCATCCGGAGGTGAAGGTTTTGATTGTCATTTCTTCTCGAATTCAAAAAACAGCGTATCGCCGGCATCCAGGTCCAACGCGCGGTCGTTGTCCAGCTGATAGGGGTAATACAGCCGGGAGACACCATCCTCGTACACCTGGCACGACGTGGAATACGCGCCGATCTCGCGCAGGCCATATTGTTCGGCCAGCGCCCTGACTTCCTCGGGCCGAAAATGCTTGTAGTGCCAGATATAGCCCTGGTACGGCATGACGTTTTCGTTCGGTGCCGAGATTAACAGCCGTCCGCCCGGTTTCAATGCTTTCGACAGCATCCAGAAAAACGTTTCGAAATCCTTCACGTGCTCCATCGACTCGAGGCTCGCGATGAAATCGAACGTCGCTTCGGGCAATTCGAACGGAAACAGTTTGGCCGCAAAAATCACGTTGGGCGCGTGCAGCTTCCGGTTCGCAATCTCGATCGCTTCGGCCGAGCCGTCGATGGCAAGGATCGTCGCGTTCAACTGCTGCGACATCAACATGGCGCCGTACCCGGCGCCGCAGAAAATGTCGGCGCCGAACAGGCTCCGGTCCCGGCCGGCCATGCGGGTTGCAACGTACTGGTAGCGCCACAAATGGTCGCCACCGATAAGGTTAAGGTCATAGGTTTATACACAAGTCACCCAGCTTCGTCGCGTAGCGCCTTGATGGTGAGCGCGGCGACGCGCACATCCTGAATGCCCTGCCAGATCGTTTTGACGCCCGGATCACCATCGCCTTTTCGTCCG
>JALYUM010000092.1 GCA_030853745.1 Pseudomonadota bacterium
GGTTGCGACGGGCTTCTTCCATTGCCTTCTGCACACCGACTGGTACTTCTTTCGACTTGCCCTTGCCCATGCCGATACGGCCATCGCCGTCGCCGACCACGGTCAATGCTGCGAAACCCATGATACGACCACCCTTGACCACTTTGGTCACGCGGTTGATCGCGATCATTTTTTCGCGCATGCCATCATCCGGCTTGTCGCTTTGCATTTTTGCTTGCATTTTTGCCATGACGATTCTTCCTTAGAACTTCAGACCGGCTTCACGCGCGGCTTCAGCCAGCGCCTTGACACGGCCGTGGTAACGGAAACCGGAGCGGTCGAACGCAACTTCGGTGATTCCGGCTTGGATTGCTTTTTCTGCGACGCGTTTGCCGACCAGTGCTGCAGCAGAAGCGTTGCCGCCTTTGCCGCTCTGGGTAGCCAACTCGGCGCGGACATCCGCTTCCAAGGTCGAAGCCGACACCAGAACTTTGGCGTCCGGGCTGATCAGGCTGGCGTAAATGTGCAGGTTGGTGCGGTGCACCGACAAGCGATTTACTTTCAGTTCCGCGATCTTGATGCGGGTCTGGCGTCCACGACGCAGACGTGATTCTTTCTTGTCCATGGTCAGCCTTATTTCTTCTTGGTTTCTTTAAGCTTAACCACTTCGTCCACATAGCGGACGCCCTTGCCTTTGTAAGGCTCAGGGGAGCGGTAAGCACGCACTTCAGCGGCAACTTGACCAACCTGCTGACGATCGATACCTTTGATAACGATTTCAGTTGGGGTTGGGGTCGTTGCAGTCACGCCAGCTGGAAGCTGGTGTGCCACAGGGTGCGAGAAACCCAGCGAAAGGTTCAGCTTGTCACCAGCAGCTTGAGCTTTGTAGCCCACGCCGACCAGCGACAGCTTCTTCTCGAAGCCCTTGGTTACACCGGTCACCATATTGTTGACCAGGGCGCGCAAGGTACCCGACATCGCATTCGACTCGCGGCTGTCGTCGACAATGTCGAACGACAGGCTGCCGTTGTTGTTTTCTACTTTGACCAGGCCGTTCAGGGCTTGGGTCAAGGTGCCCAGCGGGCCCTTGACGGTAATCGCAGTTGCAGTGATCGCCACATCGGCGCCAGCTGGAATTGCGATTGGCATCTTAGCTACTCGAGACATCGTCTACTCCTTAAGCCACGTAGCAGATGACTTCGCCGCCCACGCCAGTGGCGCGAGCTTTGCGGTCGGTCATCACGCCTTGCGGTGTCGACACAATTGCCACACCCAGACCGTTCATCACGGTTGGGATTTCATCTTTGCCTTTGTAGACGCGCAGGCCCGGACGGGACACGCGCTCGAGGCGCTCGATGACCGGACGGCCAACGTAATACTTCAAACCGATTTTGAGTTCCGCTTTGCCATCTTCGGCAGTAACCGCGAAATCTTCAATGTAACCCTCGTCCTTGAGGACGTTGGCAATCGCTACTTTGACTTTCGACGAAGGCATCGCCACGGTCGTTTTTTGTACGCCTTGGGCGTTGCGAATGCGGGTCAGCATATCGGCGATAGGATCGCTCATACTCATTGCATATTCTCCTATTACCAGCTGGCTTTAGTCATACCCGGGATTTCGCCACGCATGGCGAATTCACGGAGTTTGGTTCGGGCGAGGCCGAATTTGCGGAACGTACCACGTGGACGACCCGTGATCGCGCAGCGGTTACGCTGGCGAGTCGGAGCCGAATTGCGTGGCAGCGCTTGCAGTTTCAGGCGAGCTTCGTAACGCTCTTCGTCCGTTTTGGACTGGTCGTCGATGATGGCTTTCAGAGCGGCACGCTTCGGGGCGAATTTCTCCACCAGGTCTGCACGCTTCTGTTCGCGGTTAATCAGTGCTAGTTTTGCCATGATCTCAGTTCCTGAACGGGAATTTAAAGGCGGCGAGCAAAGCTTTAGCTTCGTCATCGGTCTTTGCGGTGGTCGTGATGCTGATGTTCATGCCGCGCAGCGCGTCAATCTTGTCATATTCGATTTCAGGGAAAATGATCTGTTCCTTGACACCGATATTGTAGTTGCCGCGACCGTCGAACGAACGGCCATTCACACCACGGAAGTCACGCACGCGTGGCAGAGCCACGGTGATGAAGCGATCCAGGAATTCGTACATACGGGCACCGCGCAGGGTGACCATGGTACCGATTGGATAGCCTTCGCGGATCTTGAAACCGGCGATAGCTTTGCGCGACTTGGTGGTCACTGGCTTCTGGCCAGCAATCTTGGTCAGGTCGGACACTGCGTGCTCGAGAACCTTCTTGTCAGCGATCGCTTCACCAACACCCATGTTCAGGGTGATCTTGGTCAGGCGTGGCACTTGCATCGACGACGTGTAACCGAATTTTTCGGTCAGAGCGGAGACGACTGTTTCTTTGTAAAACTCTTGTAAACGGGACATGATCTTTACGCTTTCACTACTTCGCCGCTCGACTTGAAGATGCGGACTTTTTTGCCGTCAACATCTTTAAATCCTACGCGGTCTGCCTTGCCAGTCGCTGCATTGAACAATGCAACGTTGGACACGTGAATCGGCATAGTCTTGTCGACGATACCACCAGTTACGCCGGTCATTGGGTTAGGCTTGGTCGCTTTTTTAGCGATGTTGACGCCTTCAACCACAACGTGTTCTGCGTCTACACGCACTTGAACCACGCCACGTTTGCCCTTGTCTTTACCGGTCAGCACGATGACTTCGTCGTTTTTACGAATCTTATCCATTACGACTCCTTACAGAACTTCAGGTGCCAGGGACACGATTTTCATGAACTTCTCAGTCCGCAGTTCGCGGGTGACTGGTCCGAAAATACGCGTACCGATCGGTTCCAGCTTGGCGTTGAGCAGTACGGCAGCATTGCCGTCGAACTTCACCAGGGAGCCGTCTTGGCGGCGCACACCTTTAGCGGTACGCACAACCACAGCGTTATAAATTTCACCTTTTTTGACACGGCCACGTGGCGCAGCAACCTTGATGGTTACTTTGATGACGTCACCAATGCCTGCATAGCGGCGTTTTGAACCACCCAATACCTTGATGCACATAACTTCTTTTGCACCGGTATTGTCGGCTACTTCGAGCCGGCTTTCAGTTTGAATCATAGTATTCTCTTTCCCAACTTAAGCCTCAGAAATCCCACGGAAGTGGGCCTGCGGTCAGTCTTGGTCCCGCCAATACTCTCCTGCTGGAGAACATTGATTGGGTGATGGACTTTCCAAAAACTTTCGTTACAGGCCGCAGCCACCGGGGTGACAAATTTCGGCGACACATGAACGAAGCCCGCTAGTATCGCAGAATACTGGCGGGCCCGCAAGAACTTATTTTACAGCTGTGCTAGCACAGCTGTTTTCAACTATCGTCCAACTCGTTGTCTAATCAGTTGGTATCAGGGCAGAACATCGCAAGCGATGTCCAGCACTGACACCAAATTGTTAGCTTTGCCAGGCCAGAACATCGCTTTGGCAATGTCCAGCACAGGCACCAAGTTGCTATATTCGTCTAGTTAGTTAATGCCAGGCCAGAACATCGCTGCGCGATGTCCAGTACTGGCACTAATTTGTTTAAACTACCGGAGCTACTTGCACGATACGGGTAACCGTCCATGCTTTCGTCTTCGAGATCGGACGACCTTCGGAAATCTCGACGGTATCACCCGTTTTGACTTCGTTGTTTTCGTCATGCGCGTGATACTTGTTCGAACGCATGATGATTTTGCCGTACAGCGGGTGCTTGACGTGACGCTCGATCAGGACGGTAACCGTCTTGTCCATTTTGTCGGACACGACCTTGCCGACCAGCGTACGCTTCAGCGCCGTTTTGACAGGTGTAGTAGTGGTGTCGTTCATTTGGCATCCTTCGAGTTCATGACCGTCTTCACACGCGCGATGTCGCGGCGTACTTTTTTCAACTGGGACGTATTGCCCAGCTGCTGGGTTGCGATCTGCATGCGCAGACCGAACTGAGCTTTCAACAACTCATTCAGCTCTTTTTGCAGAGCGTCCTGGTCCTTGCCGCGGAGTTCTGTTGCATTCATATCCGACTCCTCTTATTGACCAACTTGGCGTACGACGAACGTCGTGGCCAGTGGCAGTTTGGCGGCAGCCAGGCGGAATGCTTCGCGCGCCAGTGTTTCATCAACGCCGTCCATCTCATACAGGACTTTGCCTGGCTGGATTTCAGCGACGTAGTACTCTGGATTACCTTTACCGTTACCCATACGAACTTCAGCTGGCTTGTTCGAAATTGGCTTGTCCGGGAAAATACGGATCCAGATACGACCGCCACGTTTGATGTGACGGGTCATGGCGCGACGTGCAGCTTCGATCTGACGTGCGGTGATACGACCACGAACTGTTGCTTTCAGGCCGAACTCACCGAACGAGACCGCGGTGCCGCGGCTGTGCGAAATGCCGGTGTTACGGCCTTTCTGCTCTTTACGATACTTCCTGCGTGCTGGTTGCAGCATGGTTATTCTCCTGCTTTCTCAGCTGGTTCAGCGGCAGCTACTGGAGCTGCTGGTGCCGAAACAGGCAGCTTGACGGCTGGGCGAGCTTTGACGAGCGGTGCTGCTGGAGCACGGCCGCCTGGGGCGCCGCCTGGGCCGGCTGGACGTGGACGTCCACCTGGTTTGCCATCGTCGCGGCGTGGGCCACGGCTCTTCTTGTCTTCAGCCGGGGTATCGATGACTGGTGCTTCGCCGGTAGGCGAGCGGTCACCTTTGTATACCCAGACCTTGACGCCGATGATGCCGTACGTGGTCAGTGCTTCACTGGTACCGTAGTCGATATCGGCGCGCAGCGTGTGAAGTGGCACACGGCCTTCGCGATACCATTCGGTACGAGCGATCTCGATGCCGTTCAGACGACCCGACGACATGATCTTGATGCCGAGGGCGCCCAGACGCATGGCGTTCTGCATCGCGCGCTTCATTGCGCGGCGGAACATGATGCGCTTTTCCAGCTGTTGCGAGATCGAATCGGCGATCAGCTGCGAATCGATTTCCGGCTTGCGGATTTCCTCGATATTGACGTGCACTGGCACGCCCATGATCTTGGTCAGCGCCGACTTCAGTACTTCGATGTCTTCGCCTTTTTTACCGATTACCACGCCAGGGCGCGAGCTGTAGATCGTGAAGCGTGCGTTCTTGGCAGGACGCTCGATGACGATGCGGCCAACCGAAGCGTTCTTCAGTTTCTTTTTCAGATAAGCGCGCGCTTTCAAGTCTTCGTTCAGCATGGCGGCAAAGTTACCGTTGCCAGCGTACCAACGCGAAGCCCAATTACGGGTTACTGACAGGCGAAAGCCTGTTGGATGAATCTTCTGTCCCATCGTGACCCCTTAGTTACCAACGGTCACGTAGATGTGACAGGATTGTTTCGAGATACGATCACCCCGGCCTTTAGCGCGTGCAGTAAAGCGCTTCAGGATAGGACCCTTTTCAACGTAGATCTGGACAATCTTCAACTCGTCGATATCGGCGCCGTCATTGTGCTCGGCGTTCGCGATTGCGGACTCCAGAACTTTCTTGATGATGGTCGCACCCTTCTTCGGGCTAAATTGCAGAATGTCGAGTGCAGCGCCGACTTTCTTGCCACGGATCAGGTCAGCAACCAGGCGGCCTTTTTGGTCCGACAGGCGCACACCTTTGAGGATAGCTTTAGTTTCCATTATTTCTTCGCCTTCTTGTCAGCGGCATGGCCCTTGAACGTGCGGGTCAGTGCGAATTCGCCGAGCTTGTGACCAACCATGTTCTCGGAAACATACACTGGCACGTGGAGCTTGCCGTTGTGAACCGCGATGGTCAGGCCGATGAAGTCAGGCGTGATCGTCGAGCGGCGCGACCAGGTTTTTACTGGCTTTTTGTCTTTGTTCGCTTGCGCGGTTTCGACTTTTTTAACCAGATGGGCGTCCGTGAACGGCCCTTTTTTCAATGAACGTGTCATGTCTTATCCCTTATTTCTTGCCGCGGCGCGAGACGATCATCGAAGTAGTACGCTTGTTACGGCGTGTCTTCTTACCCTTCGTCTGTTGACCCCATGGCGATACCGGGTGACGACCAGCTGCGGTCTTACCTTCACCACCACCGTGCGGGTGATCGACCGGGTTCATGACCACACCGCGAACGGTAGGACGAACACCACGCCAACGCATCGCACCTGCTTTACCGATCTTGCGCAGGCTGTGTTCGGCATTGCCGACTTCGCCTACGGTCGCGCGGCACTCGATGTGCACGCGGCGAACTTCACCCGAGCGCAGGCGAACCTGGGCGTAGGTGCCTTCACGGGCCATCAACACAACGCCGGCGCCGGCGGTACGGGCCATCTGGGCACCCTTACCTGGCAGCATTTCGACGCAATGCATCACGGTACCGACCGGGATGTTACGGATTGGCAGGCAGTTACCCGACTTGATCGGCGCTTCCGAACCGTTCATGACGCTATCGCCGACAGCCATGTTTTTGGTGGCGATGATGTACTGACGCTCGCCGTCCGCGTAGCACAGCAGTGCAATGTTCGCGGTGCGGTTTGGATCGTATTCGATACGCTCGACCTTGGCAGGGATGCCATCCTTCTGACGCTTGAAGTCGATCAGACGGTAGTGCTGCTTGTGACCACCACCGATGTGACGGGTAGTGATGTGACCGTTGTTGTTACGGCCGGCAGTTTTCGATTTCTTTTCAACCAGTGCTGCGAACGGACGACCCTTGTACAGGTCCGGGTTCACAACTTTCACCATGCCACGACGGCCTGGTGAGGTTGGTTTCATCTTAACGAGTGCCATTATTTAGCCTCCTCGACAAAATTGATTTCCTGGCCAGGCTTCAGGCACACGAAAGCACGCTTGGTATGGTTGCGACGACCGTTGAAACGGCCCGAACGCTTTGCCTTACCTTCGCGATTGGCTGTCTGAACCGACAGGACTTCAACCTTGAACAGGAGTTCAACGGCTGCCTTAATTTCAGGCTTGGTCGCGTCCGGCAATACACGGAACACGATCTGTTCGTTCTTTTCCGCGACCATGGTCGCTTTTTCGGAAATGACCGGAGCCTGGAGCACCTTCATCAGGCGCTCTTCGCTGAATTTCAGTACGGCGCTCATGCGAACATCTCCTCGATCATGGCCAGTGCTGCTTTGGTGACCACGATTTTTTTGTAGAACACCAGCGACATCGGGTCAGCGTGACGTGGCTCGCAGACGAGCACGTTAGGCAGATTGCGCGATGCCAACAACAGGTTTTCTTCCAGTGCATCGGTGATGATCATGACCGACTCGAGACCCATGCCAACCAGTTTCTGCGACAGCAGCTTGGTTTTAGGGGCGTCAAGCGTGATCGACTCGACCACAACCAGGCGCTCTTCGCGGGCCAGTTGGGACAGGATCGAGCAGATACCGGCGCGATACATCTTCTTGTTCACTTTGTGGGTGAAGTTCTCGTCAGGCGAGTTCGGGAAGATGCGACCACCGCCGCGCCACAGAGGCGACGACGACATACCAGCACGAGCGCGGCCGGTACCTTTTTGGCGCCATGGCTTTTTCGTCGTGTGGTGGACTTCTTCGCGGTCCTTCTGCTTGCGATTGCCGCTACGGGCGTTCGCTGCATAGGCAACCACGATCTGGTGAATCAGGGCTTCGTTGTAATCACGACCGAAAACTTCATCGGCGGCAACAACGTTCGAGCCAGCTTGACCTTGCTCATTCAGAAGCTTGAGTTCCATCGTTTAAGCTCCCTTCTGTGCTTTAACTTTGACCGCTGGCGATACAACCACCTGGCCATTTTTCGCGCCTGGTACGGCGCCTTTGACCAGCAGCAGCTGGCGGTCGGCATCGATACGGGCGATCTCGAGGTTTTGGGTGGTAACAGTGACGTCACCCATGTGACCGGTCATGCGCTTACCAGGGAACACGCGACCTGGATCCTGCGCCATACCGATCGAGCCTGGTACATTGTGCGAACGCGAGTTACCGTGCGTTGCGCGACCCGAGGCGAAGTTGTGACGCTTGATGGTACCAGCGTAACCTTTACCGATCGAGGTACCTTGCACGTCGATTTTTTGACCGACTTCGAACAGCGACGCGGCGACGATGTCACCGGTTTTCAGTTCTGCGGCTTTGGCGGCGTCGACGCGGAATTCTTTCAGCATCGTACCGGCTTCCACGCCTGCTTTAGCGTGGTGACCCGCAACTGCCTTGGTCACGCGGGAAGCGCGACGTTGACCGAATGCGACCTGAACAGCGGAGTAACCGTCTGTTTCAGGAGTTTTGACTTGCGCGACACGGTTGTTCGACACGTCGAGCACGGTAACTGGGATCGAGTCCCCGTCATCCGTGAAGATGCGCATCATACCAACCTTGCGACCGAGAAGGCCTAGGCTCATTTTTTCTCCATTCCCACCTGCGATTGGGCGGGGCTTTGTTTAACTACCAAGTAAAGGACAGATTCAAAAAGGACGAATCCATACCGAAGCCGGCTAGTATATCTGGCTAAAGGGGTTGACGCAACATATAAGTTGGGGGTATGTCGCATGTTTCAGCGCAATATGTTCGCGGAAAAGTTGGCGTTTGTTCATGGCTGTTGCTGTATGCTCGCAATCGTCCTTCAACACTGTCATAAGGCTTCTTCATGCGCGTCTGGTTCAACAGGACCTTCTCCTCCGTCTACACCGCCATCAAGCTGATCCGCGAAGCCGATACCGCCGGCCGGTTCCACCTGATCCACAGCAATCACAATCCGCACTCCCCCGCCGGCCGCGTGGCCCACCAGTTTTTCGTCGAGCCAACCGGCCTGGATGACGCCGCTTATATCGACTGGTGCCTGGCGTTCTGCATCGAACATGCCATCGCTATCTTCTTTCCGGGCAAGGGTGCGACCCTGCTGGCCCTCGAGCACGAGCGCTTCGCTGCCATCGGCACGCGCATCTGTTCGGTCGCGTCGCATGCAAACCTGACCATGATCCACGACAAGGCGCGCTTCTACTCCGAAACCGTCCTCGATGGCGCCCCGGTTGCCGAGTTCGCCCCGTTCGAGACACTGGCGGAGTTCGATGCCGCCCACGCTGGCTTGCGCGCGCGCCATCCAGTCCTGTGCGTGAAACCGTCGAACTCGGTGTTCGGCCTGGGTTTTGCGGTCCTCGACGAACAACGCAGCAGTGCCGCACTATTAATAGAAGGCGTTGAATATCACACGGGCCTGCAGGACTTCCGCCGTGGCCTGGGTGAACTGGGCACAGTGCGCACCATGCTGTTGATGGAATACCTCGACGGCCACGAATACAGCGTCGATTGCGTCGCTGATAACGGGCGCCTGATCGCTGCGGTAGCACGCAAGAAGCCACGCCAGGCTGGCCGCGGCCAACTGATCGATATGCGCGAGGACATCTTGGCCGCCACTGCAGAACTGGCCCGCATCTATGGTTTGAGTGGCATGTTCAATGCCCAGTTCCGTGAAAGCGGCGAAACGGTAGGTAGCAATGCGTTACGCCTGCTGGAAATCAACCCGCGCATGTCGGGCGGCATTGGCATGGCCTGCGTGGCCGGACCGATTTTGCCGTGGATTGCTTTGTGCGGCTTTGCCGACGGCTTTGACAATGTTGTCGTCCCACCCGTGCGCGATGGCATACGCGTCACCGAACTGACTAGCGCCGTGGAGCTGGTGTGAGGCAGATTGCACTGCCGACCGGCCACTTGAAAGTGACGCTGACACAAGGGGAAGCCGAGCTCGATACGCTGCTCGGTTTTGCCGCCCGCGCCAACGCCAAGCGCGGCTTTCTGTTCCTCAGTAAAGTGCTCGGCAAACATTGGCCCGTCAAACCGTCGGTGATGCAGTCGGTGCATGCGCGCATGGCCGCGAACGTGCCCGCGAGCGTTGGTCCGGTGGTATTCATCGCCATGGCCGAGACCGCCATTGGCCTGGGCCAGGGTGTCTTCGAAGCCTGGCTGCGCGCGCATCCTGGGCGCGATGCGCTGTTCATCCACACGTCGCGTTATCGCGTCGGTAATACCCCGATCATCGAATTCGAGGAAGCGCACAGCCACGCCCCGCGCCAGTTTCTCCATATGCCGCAGGATGCTGCCCAGCGCGCGCTGCTGGAAAGCGCAGGGACGCTGGTCCTGGTCGACGACGAAGCCAGCACCGGCAACACGTTCCTGAACCTGTCGAATGCCTGCCGGCGCATGAATCCGCACCTGACCCAGGTGCACCTGTCGACGATCATTAATTTCATGGGCGCTGCTGCCACCGAACAATTGACCCAACGCTTTGGACTGCCCGTCACGCTGGGCGCGCTGGTCAGCGGCGAATACAGCTTTGCACCAGGCGAATCGGTTGCCACACCGCTTCCCGCGCAATTGTTCGATGCCGAGGCTGACCGCGGCGCCAGCACGGCGTTTGGCCGGCTTGGCGTGAACCGTCCACTGGCGGTACCGGAAGCGTCTCTGAGCGATATCAAACCCGGCGCACGCGTGCTGGTCCTTGGCACCGGCGAGTTCATGCACGCCCCGGCCTTGCTCGCTGCACGCCTGGAACAACGCGGCGTCGATGTGGTCGTGCAGTCGACGACGCGTTCCCCGGTGCTGGTCTGGGGCGCTGTCGCGAGCGCCCTGGCCTTTCCAGACAACTACGGTGAAGGCGTCGGCAATTTCCTCTACAACGTCACGCCTGGGCAATACGACCATGTTCTCATCTGTCACGAGACTGCGCCCAACGCCGCCCTGCAGGGCCTTGCGCGCCTTTTGCACGCCCGCCTCTTCCATTTTGTAAATGAAACTCATGTATCCGAAATTCCTGTTTGCTGACCTCGACGACACGCTGTTCCAGTCGCTTGAAAAATGCCGCACCAGCGACGGCCTCGAGCCTGCCGCTTTCCTCAAGGACGGCTTGCCGATCTCGTACACCACCGCTGCTCAGCGCGCCTTTTTTGCGTACGCCCAGGATGGCATGACGGTGATCCCGTCGACGGCCCGCAACCGCGACGCTTTCTCGCGCGTGGCGCTGCCATTCTCCAGCTATGCCGTGCTGAACTATGGCGGCATGGTGCTGACCCCCGACGGCGCGGTCGATACCGCCTGGCAAGGCCAGATGCAGGACGCCATGCATGCCGCGTTGCCAGGCTTGCAGGAGTTGGCACGCTTGCTGGACGACTATGCGGTAAGCACCGGCTTTGGCGGCCGCACGCGCCTGATCGAGGACAGCGGCACACCCTTTTACCTGGTGCTCAAAGATCCGCAGAAGCGCGCCGACGCGCTGGCGCCATTCGAGCGCGAGGTCGCGCAAGCATGGCTGGCCGACGGCGCCAAGCCCTACTATTTGCACCGTAACGGCAACAATTTCGCCGTTTTGCCGAACGCGCTGAACAAGGCCCACGCGGTTCGTTATGTCATCGAGCAATTGCGCCGCGAACATGGCGACATCCTGACCTTCGGCATGGGCGACAGCCGCGCCGACGCTGCTTTCATGTCTGCCTGCGACTACGCCATCGTCCCCAGCCGCACCCAGCTGGCCGGTTTGACACTGGAGTCGCTATGAGCGCTACCGGAAACTTCGCCGGAAGCTACCGTGCCGGTGAAGTGACATTCCTGCTGACACCATTGCCGCTGCAGGATTTCGTCGATCTCCCCGAGAAAGAGCGCCTGATCCAGTCGGGCCAGCGCCATTACAGCGAGATGCTGTCGCCGGAATCGCTGCCCTCGCCGCGCTACCTCGACGTCTTCAAAACCGCCTGCGCCATCAATGGCGAACGCATGGCGCGCGATTGTTTGCACCTGGCACATTTGATCGCGGCACGCCGCCCGGACGAGATCACACTGGTCTCGCTAGCGCGCGCCGGCACGCCGGTCGGGGTCGTCGTCAGCCGCCTGCTCAATGAAGTATTACAACGTCCGTGCACGCATTACTCCGTCTCGATCATCCGCGACCGCGGCATCGACAGGAACGCGTTACAACATATCCTGGCGCGCCATTCGGCCGAGTCCATTGTGTTTGTCGACGGCTGGACCGGCAAGGGCGTCATTGCACGCGAACTGGCCAGCACGATTGCCGGCTACAACACCCAGCACGCCACCAATATCGACGCCGGCCTGTACGTGCTGTCCGACCTGGCGGGCGTGGCTGCCTGCGCCGCCTCGTGCGACGATTACCTGATCCCGTCGAGCATCCTGAACGCAACCGTGTCAGGCCTGGTCAGCCGTTCGATCCTGAACGACGCCATTGGACCCGACGATTTCCACGGCTGCGTCTACTACGAACAATTCCTGCGTGATGACCAGTCGCAGGCATTCGCCGACGACCTGGTGGCGCAAGCCAGCAAGCTGACGCTGGACGCGGCTGCACCCATCGACAAGCACGCTGCCGGCCTGGTGTCGCGCCAGTACATTGCCGACGCGCTGCTGGCGCACGGCATCAGCGATGTCAATCTGGTCAAGCCGGGCATCGGCGAAGCGACCCGCGTTCTGCTGCGCCGTACGCCGCGTTTGCTGCTGGTTCGTGACGTTGATGCACCGGAGGTGGCACATCTGATATTGTTAGCGAAAGAGAAAGGTGTTCCAGTGCAAATTGATGCCGCTCTTCCCTATTTCGCAGTGTCCCTGATCCGGAGCGCAGTTGATGCCTAAGTTGATGCTTAAGTCCATGGGCGCGTCTTTGTACGTGCCGGCCAACCACCCTCACTTGTTGTCTGTCGCTAACGGAGAACGCGTTGCCGAAGCGCGTTCGCTGATTTTTTGCACCGAAGATTCCGTCTCTGATAAAGAACTCAGCTGGGCATTGTTCAATCTGTCGGTGGTACTGGAAAACATGCGCACCGACATTCCTGCCGACCGCTTCGTGCGCGTCCGCAATGCCGATGTGCTGGCGCGCGTGCTGGCCATGCCCGGCGCTGAAAAGCTGCGCGGTTTTGTCATTCCAAAATCGACCCGCCACAATTTCGACAGTTACTTCAGACAGGTACGCGATACCGAGCACCTGCTGATGCCGACGCTGGAAACCGCCGAAGTCTTCAGCGACGACGAGATGCAGCAGTTTCGCGCCGTGCTCGAAGCCCCGGGCGTGCGCAACCGCATTCTTGCGTTGCGCATCGGCGGCAACGATTTACTGGCACTGCTGGGCCTGCGCCGTCCGCGCACCATGACGCTGTATCGCACGCCACTCGGGCCTGTCATTGCGCGCCTGGTGACGACGTTCCGCCCCTACGGCTTTTCCCTGACGGCGCCCGTGTTCGAACACCTCGACCTGCCCGAGCTGCTGGCCGAGGAGATGCTGGAAGACATGGCCTACGGCATGATTGGCAAAACTGCCATCCATCCGACGCAAATTGCGCAGATCGAACAGCATTACAAAGTCAAACCGCAAGACCTGGCTGCCGCGCACGCGATTCTCGATCCCGATGCGCCGGCCGTCTTCCGCATGCACAATTCAATGTGCGAGGTGGCTACCCACCGCGCGTGGGCCGAGCGCACTGTCGCGCAATCGCGCGTGTTTGGCGCGCACCCCGAAACGAGCAATCTTCAAACCGAAAAGGAAACCTGGTGAACACTTACGCACGCGGACAAAAAGGCAAACTGGCAGACCTCGGCTGCGGCACCCAGTTCCCGGTCGATGTGGACATCAGCCTGCCCGGCGCGTCTGTCGACGTGTCCTGCTTCGGCCTGGATGCCAATGAAAAACTGTCGGACGAGCGCTTCATGGTGTTTTATAACCAGTTGGCCGCTCCCGGCGATGCTGTCAAACTTGATGTATCGTCCGGCAAAGCGCGCTTTACCGTCAACCTGGACGCCCTCCCCGACGCCATTACCCAGCTGGTGTTTGTTGCCGCAATCGACGGTACAGCGACGATGCGCTCGATTGGCCCCAGTCGTTTGACACTGGGTAGCGCCGTGGAGTTCCCGTTGAACGGTGCTGTATTTGGCGACGAAAAAGCCGTCATCCTGGCCAATATTTATCGCAAGGAAGGCGTCTGGCGCTTCGGTGCGGTGGGCCAGGGTTTTAACGGCGGCTTGTCGGCCTTGCTGGCGCACTTCGGTGGCAGTGAAGCGCCTGCAGCCCCGGCAGCGGCGCCAACATCAGCACCTGCGGCGCCGGCCACGCCAGCACCGGCCAAGATCTCGCTGTCGAAAGTCACGCTGGAAAAGCGCGGCGATAAAGTATCGCTCGACAAACGCGGCGCGCAAGGCTACGGCCGTATCCATGTCAACTTGAACTGGAACCAAAACGCCACGGCGGCCTCGGCCCCGGAAAAAACCGGCTTCCTGGCGCGCATTGCCGGCGCCGTGAATCAGCGCAAGGGCCGCGGCGGCATCGACCTCGACCTGGGCTGCATGTACGAAATGATGGATGGCCGCAAGGGTATTGTGCAGGCGCTGGGCAACTCCTTCGGCGATTTCCAGAGCATGCCATTCATCCAGCTCGAAGCCGATGACCGCACCGGTGCCGCTTCCGGTGGCGAAAACCTGTATATCAACGGCGACAAGTTCGACCAGTTCAAGCGCGCGCTGATTTTCACGTTCATTTACGAAGGCGTGCCGAACTGGTCGGCCACCGACGCTGTCGTGACGATGGCCGTGCCGAACCAGGCGCCGATCGAAGTGCGGCTCGACCAGGGCGGCGCGCAAATGATGTGCGCCATTGCCATGATCAACAATATCGGCGGCAAGCTGCAGGTCACCAAGATGGTCGAATACTTCCAGCAGGAAGGCCGCACCAGCGCCCATGAACTGATGGACCGTCGCTTCGGTTTCGGCATGCGCTGGAAGACCGGCACGAAGGACTGAGCGCAACAGGTGACGCGATTTTTGTAGCGCGCCTGTCATCCGCCTTCTTCAGAAAAAGGCAGAATGCTGTACTGCCGGCCGGGCGATCAACCATTTGCGCTCTGCCAGCGCGAGCGATGGCCCGGCGACCCTGCCGAGCACTGACGGCTGATCTTTCCTCCGCCGACCCGCCCTCCGGGTGCGCCCTCCCGCACCCACATGCATTTGTACAAATGTATTTCCTGTATAATCGTTCCCCTCCTGACGCCGGATGCCATGCGCCGCGCGCTTTCCGCAACCCATTCATCCTCTGGAGGACCGATGCACTATGTACTCTTTGGCAATGTGCTGACGGAATGGGCAATTGCCATCGCCATCGGTGTGGCGGTCTGTCTGACCCTGTACGGTGTCCACAGCTTCCTGCTGCGCCGCTTGCGCATTTTCGCCGCCAGCTCCACCGGCTATCTCCATAACCTGGCGATCAGCATCCTCAGTAAAACGCACTTCCTGTTCATTTTCTCGCTGGGCATCTACGCTGCGATGCAATGGCTGGCATTGCCGGAAAAGACAGGGACGCTGCTCACGCGCATTGCCGTCGCCACGATGCTGGTACAGGCGGCGCGCTGGGCCGATGCCGCTTTAAAAGGATGGCTGCTCCATTACCGCGCCGAGCGGGCGGCGCACGATATCGCCAGCAGTACCTCCACGGCAGCGGTGGGATTTATCGTCCGCGTTGCGCTGTGGGTGGTGATCTTCCTGATGGTCCTCGACAATTTTGGGGTGAACA
Organism: Pseudomonadota bacterium; assembly: GCA_030853745.1. Taxonomy (GTDB): domain Bacteria; phylum Pseudomonadota; class Gammaproteobacteria; order Burkholderiales; family Burkholderiaceae_D; genus JALYUM01. Next base: position 15,539 of record JALYUM010000092.1, read on the forward strand.
TCACGACACTGGTGGCCAGCCTGGGAATCGGCGGTATCGCGGTGGCCCTGGCGATGCAGAATATTCTCGGCGACCTGTTCGGCTCGCTCTCGATCGTTCTCGACAAGCCGTTCGTGGTGGGCGACTTCATCATCATCGACGACATTGCCGGTACCGTCGAATATATCGGCCTGAAATCGACGCGCATTGCCAGCCTGAGTGGTCAGCAGGTGGTGTTTTCCAACAGCGACATGCTCAGGAGCCGGATCCACAACTACAAGCGCATGCAGATGCGCAGGATCCTGTTTGAAATCAATGTGACGCGCGAGATCGATCAGCGCCAGGTGCACCTGATTCCAGTGATCTTGCGGGAGGTCGTGGAAGCCCAGCAACATGCCCGGTTCGACCGCGCCCATTTCAGGGGCTACGGCGCCTCGTCGCTGGATTTCGAGATCGTCTATTTCGTCGATACGTCGGACTATAACGTCTATATGGATGTGCAACAGGAAATTAATTTTGCCTTGTTCGACCGCTTCGCCGCCGAAGGCATTTCCTTAGCTTACCCGGTCCAGGCAGTGCGCCTCGCCGCCAGCGCGTCAGCTTCGCGCCGCAATCCCGCTAAGGCTGTACCGACAATGGCAGCTGCATACCAGCCATAAACTGCGCGGGCGTATCGAGATACAAAAAAATCGGCCCATCGCCACCGCGTTCCAACTGCAGCAAATGCAGGCGCACGTCGCTGCCGGGTTTTAATAGCACGACCAGGTTGGGCGCATCGCACGGCGACAGTGTGCGCGTGGCATGCACTGCAAAAGCGTGTCGCTGGCACCATTGCTTGCGCGATTCATTCAGCTTTTCGCAACTGGCAATGGCATCCAGCGGGATGCTGCCCCAGCCGCGTGCGCCCATGTCGAGCGCGAGGGTGGTGGCGGTGAGCACGTGATGGCGCCGTCCCAGCACATACCAGCGGTCGCCCATTATCCAGACCACACTGTAAAGTACAAGCACCCCGAACAACAGGTGCAGCATGTGCCCCTGCGCCGAGTTTTTCGCCAGGAGACTGACGATAAAAGCGTCGATCGGCATTTCAACAAAGAGCGCCAACAGCAGGCAGCAAATCACGGTGCGGTAGGAGCCGCGCTCGAGATAGCCGAGCGGCGTGCCCGTCGGACGCGCATCCGGCTGACGGCGCAGTACCCAGCTGAAAAAACCGCGCCACATGGCACGTTCGAGCCGGGTGTAAGCAAGAAACTCGGGTGGCAGTGCAGCCAGCAGACGCCGCCAGTACGATTCGCCGCGGGCGCTGGATAATTTGAGCCGCTGCAATGCCAGTGGCAGGCACGCAAAATCTTTCGCCACGATCAATAGCAAGGGCGCGGCCAACAGCAGTTGTTTGAACGACACTTGCCAGGCGGCTGGCAACAGAAACGAAAGCAGCGTGCCATACAACATGATCAGCAAGCCGTAGCCGACCAGGGACAGCCAGGGCATGGCCTGCAATTCATTCCGCCAGCGCCGCAGTGTTGACACCGGATCTACCATGATGCCGACCTGAACAACCGCCGCGGAGCACGTTGCGGCGGCAACCAGATCCAGGTGCCGGCGACCAGCAGGCCGAAGATAGAATACGCAGCAATAAAAACCCAGGCGGGCGCATCGAAAAACATGAATTTCGTCAGCCAGTAAGCGACGAAGTCACCTTCGTACGCCAGTTGCCCGGCCTGCCTGCGCAACCACTGCTCGAGCGTCGTCAGCGGACACACAATACCTGCCCAGGATTCGCATACGACGAAGACGATGGCCGCCAGGTGCGCCGCGCGAAACCATAGGTTGCGCGTCCATTGCCAACGCAAAGGGGCACCGGTCAAGATCGCCAGCAAGCCGCCCGCGACGAAAACGACAATGCACGAGTGCAGCACCAGCACGGCGTTCGCCAACAGCTGATATTGGCTCGCGGAAATCAACATTGATGGCTACTCCCTTGATTCAGACTACATCATTGACGCATCGACTTGCGGTTATGAAAGAATATACTGTTGAGCAACTTCATGATCAATTTTTTTTCGAGGAAGTCATGGTGTGACGGCGGTGTGCTTTAAAGGTAGCGGTCTGGTCCGCGTTCTCGCTGGCGTATCCGGTCACTTTTGCGAAGGCCGCCCGACTGGCGCGCACGCGCGCAATGGGCAGTCATCATGGCCGTCGACCGCAATACGCTTTCGAAAAGTTGCTGAAGCCGCCGCTTTGCATTAAGCCGGCCACACCGACCGTGGTGCGGCCGTCGCCTTGCACGTAGCGTCTGCCTTCGTTGTGACGGCGTCGTAAGCGTCGATTCACATGGCGCCCTCGCCAATGCTCACTGTCCGCTGCGCCGGTGCAGCCATGGCCAACGAAGACCTCGTGCAGTTCGATGTCCTTCATCGCGCCCGTACATATGAGGCGGGCGTCGGTCCGCACGCGGCAAACGATGCAGCGAGGCTCTGCAGGCGGCCGCCGACCGATCGGTTCGCTCCACGCGGTACCGCAGCGGCCGGCCTGATCGAGGCCGAATTGGTTAGGACCGACGGCAAGGGGTGGATTGCCAATGCGTGCACCAACCCGGAGCTGTTCCGGGCATTGAAAGATGACGGCGGTAGCAGCCTGGGCGTCGTCACACGCCTGACCTTGCGCACGCGCGACCTGCCGGAAAGTTTTGACGCGGTCAGCCTGAACGTCAACCCAACCGGCGACGCAACGTTCAAGACGCCGATGCCACAAACGATAGCGTTTTACGCCAGCACACTGGCCAATCCGATCCGCACTGGGGCGGGCAGATCGGCTTTGGAACCGACAACACGATGAAGGTATCGATGACGTTCCAGGGCCTGGACAAGCAGGCGGCGCAGCGAGCCTGGGCGCTATTCATGGGATGGACGGGCGCCCGTCCGGAATATGCGCTGGACAAGCCACTGAAGGTCATCGCGATTCCGGCTCGCCACTTCTGGGATGCGGCATTTTTAAAAAAATACGCACCGGGCTTTATCTTTGCAGATACGCAAGCTGGCTTCGCGCTGCACCCGGTGGTGTGGACGGGTGACGCCGAAGATACCGGTTGGTCCATTCACGGCTATGTGTCGGAGAGCGATTACTTCCTGCAGAACTGGCAGCAAGCGTTCTGGCTCGGCAACTATGCCTGGCTGGCACGCGCCAGGCAACAATACAATCCGGATGGCCTGTTCTTTGTGCGTCACGGCGTCGGCAGCGAGCTTTGGCGCGACGACGGTTTTACCAAGGTGTCGACGTAAACGCATCGGGGCCGGAAACTTTCGCTTCCGGCCCCGACTCGATCAGCGCAGATCACTGCGCCATTCGATATTTATTGCAGCTTGATTTCGACGTCCACGCCAGCTGGCAGGTCCAGCTTCATCAGTGCGTCAACGGTTTTGTCCGTTGGGTCGACGATGTCCATCAGGCGCTGGTGGGTACGGATCTCGAACTGGTCGCGCGACGTTTTGTTGACGTGCGGCGAACGCAGGATGTCAAAACGCTGGATGCGGGTTGGCAGTGGAACTGGGCCCTTGACAACGGCGCCGGTGCGCTTCGCGGTGTCAACGATTTCCAGTGCGGACTGGTCGATCAGCTTGTAATCGAATGCCTTCAGGCGGATGCGGATTTTTTGGTTAGACATGGTATTTCCTCTAAAGAACGAACCGCGAAATTTCTCACGGCAATATATGGGGATCGAGATTGTACTATGGAATTGCAGTTGGGGACCCGGAGGCCCCCAACTATTTACTGCAACAAGCTACATGAGGCCGGCGAACCAGCCTCGTGTAATTACTTGCCGTCGCTCAGGATCTTGGCAACGACGCCGGCGCCGACGGTACGACCGCCTTCACGGATAGCGAAGCGCAGGCCTTCTTCCATCGCGATCGGGTTGATCAGCTTGACGGTGATCGACACGTTATCGCCTGGCATCACCATTTCTTTGTCCGCTGGCAACTCGATCGAACCAGTCACGTCCGTAGTACGGAAGTAGAACTGTGGGCGATAGTTGTTGAAGAACGGGGTGTGACGGCCGCCTTCGTCTTTCGACAGGACGTAGATCTCACCGGTGAAGTGGTTGTGCGGCTTGATCGAGTTCGGCTTGGCCAGAACCTGGCCCCGCTCGACGT
>JALYUM010000036.1 GCA_030853745.1 Pseudomonadota bacterium
GACGGTGCACGTGACCCGGCCTGATAATTATTGCTGGCCTCGTGCCTGACGGCGACAATCAGATAGTCGCGGTGGCCGATGGTGCCACGGGGTTCCGGATCGTAGTCCATGGAGCGCGGCTCGGCGCTGAAATGGTCCCCAAGCTTGAAAACGCGGCCTGGCTGGACCGTACGATCGTTGCCGGCGGCCTCGAAATACTGCGTCGTTTTGTCGTGCGCCTCCATGGCTTTTTGCGCCACCTGCTCGCCATCGTGGCGGAAGCGAAAGCCATATTCGCCTGCGTTTTCGTAGATGTCGTAAGGGTAAAAATCGCCTTGTGCATTGCGCGATTCCCATGTGGCGCGCTGGGGGGCCGGGTTTTTGTAGTCGAAGCTGGCCAGCGTTGTGGAGCCGGAGCCGAGTTGCCGCACGGCCGACCACGCGTGGATGCCGTCAGCCTCGTTGGTGCCACTTTGGGACCGGAAAGTAATCACGTCTGCGTCGTCGTACCGGGTGACATCGATCCGCTCGGCAAGCAGGCTCATGTCCGACAGCATCAACGTGTGGCCGTCGGCACGGTGTTCGTACCAGTAGTGCAGCCCCAGCGCTTCCCAGCGGCGATGCAGATGGTTAAAATCGGTTTCGTTATGCTGATTGGCGACCGTCAGGCGTGGATCCTCTTCAAAAATGTGCATGTGCCAGTCGGACTGTTGAAAATGCTGCAGCGTTTCCTCGGTGATCTCGCGCACGCTCTTGCCGTGGAAGGACACGCTGTCTTTGCGCAACCGTGTAAAGGCCATCCACGGTTCCAGGATCATCTCGTAAAACGCAAAGCCGCCATCGGTGCGCACGAAGCGAAATTCGGTGACGTGGCCGTTGAAATACCGCAGCGATCCGTCGGCGCGCACCAGCGAGATGGTGACCATCCGCGCCATCATCACCTTCAACGGGATGCGGGCGTCGTCCGACAGTACTTCCACCTTGAAACGGAAACTGCGCGACAGTTCCTCGCGTGCTTCCAGCCGATTGACCAGCAGCACGGCAGGCGGGCCGTCATGGCGCGGGAAATCGAGGCGCAGCAGGCGGCTGTGCTGAGACTCGCCGCTTAGCGCGGAGCGCAAAGCCCCTGCCATCGTTGCTTGATTATTTTCCAATATGCCTCCGGGCCAGCTGGCCTGTTGCCGCGCAAAGGAACAATGCGCGGAGATCAAGTTAGCGCGCGGTGCTGGTCACTTGCTTGATCCCGGTCAAGCGAAAGTTTGTCCGCGGAAATTACAACAGATCAGGATGTCGCCTGCATGTCGAGCATCGAGCCAATCTCTGGACGCTGCGTGACGCCAGGTGTGCTGGTGAGAAAAGTGTTCCAACCCAGCTGTTTGCGATCGAGCGTACTAAGGCGCATGCGTTTGACGCACGCCGGCTGCAACAGGCGCAGCACTTCGAAGCGCACCATCGGCACGGCGAACAGTTGCATCATGCTGGCGAGTGCAGTCAGCGCATGGCCGCCGGGCAGGAACGCGGCCAGTTGATCTTCGTCCAGCGGTCCGATGCGCAGGCGCGCACGCAGGTCGTGACGCCACAGCCGCACACCGAGCGTGGCGCCGTAGCCAAGCACCGGGGCGCTGGTGCCGAGCGTGCTGCGCCGGTTTTCCGGGATCGGATCCCATGCGCCCACCAGCTGCTCGACGACGATCGCCACGCCAAAGTGACGTGTCAGAATTTGCCCCATGGTGCCAGCGGCCACGGGCCGGGTGCAGAGCAGCGCCGCGTAGTAAGCGCGCGTTTCCGCGCTGCTGTCCGTACGCGATATAAATCCCCCGCCGGCCAGCGCAGCGAGCATCGGCAGCAGCCGGTCCTGGCCCTGCGCGACGATGGACTGTTCCACCCGGTATTTGCTCCACGCTTCGTAGAACAGGCCAATCACCCGGTTCGAAAAGACGTCGAGCAACGCCTGCTCGCTGGTATCCCGGTCGACGGCGTAGCGCATCGCGATGCGTTCGGTGTCGTGCGCGGGGAGCGTGCCGCTGGCGCCGAGCAGGCCGATGAAGGCCGGCGTGATGTGGATCTGCGCGGCCTCGATGGCAAGTGCGCACACCTCGCTTGCCGGAAAGCTCAGCGACAGATTGTTATGAAAGCGCAGCACATCGCGAAACGCCCGGTCGGATGTAACGCCCTCGCTGCGCAAGTGGCGGAGCAGGAGCGTGATCAGCTGCACGAATTCGAAGCGCCATGGTGCGTTCTGCAGACAATCGATTACACCAGGTGCGTGCTGCCGCTGCGTGGTTGGCATCGGAATAACTCCTTTCCGCTGTGCTGCGACAGCACGACCAGCTCGACAAAGCTGTTCAGGTGAACGTAGCGCCCGAGGCATTCGTCGAGCACCTGCGCAAACAGGTGCAGGCCCGCGCCGGTGTAGGCCGTTTCATCCAGGGTCAGCCGGATTTCCATGCCGTGCACCAGCGACGTGCCACGCTTGTGCCGCATCCATGCCGTGGTTTCCTGCGCCGCCATGGCGACGATGCCACCGATCTGCCGGCGCGACACGGGCGTCTGGGCGAGGTCGTACAGCGTCAGCATTTCACGCAAGTTATGCGCGCCATTCTGCAGCAGGGACTGGTGGTTCAGTGCCAAATGAGAGATCAGGCGCCACTGCGTGTCGGGCGTGTTCATCAGCCGGGCGGGGCGCGTCGGGCGGCGCAGCAGGCGAACGGTGTTGCTCCCAGGAGCGCCGCGCAGGAAAAGGTCGCCCTCTGGCGCGCCGATCCTGATGGCGCAGGGCAGGTCGCGGTTCGTGCAGGTGAGTTCGATCGACAGGACGCCATCGTCGATTGGCAGAGGACACGCGCTGGCATCGACCAGCGCGATAGCTTTCTCGTGGCCGGGACTGCAGATGGCAAGCGTTTCGTCATGGCGCATCAGCCAGTAACGGCCCTGGTCCGCACCATTTTCTTCGCCATGGCGCAGTGAATAGAAGGGCTTGAAACCACTGGCGACTGCGCCCTTGCCAAGCTGCTGCACCAAATGGACCTGGTCGATGCTGTAGATATCGAACGCCTGCGGATGACTTCCATGCGCCAGCACGGTGTAGTCGGGCGAGCGCTGGTGGAACTTGATGGGCACGCCAGGCTGGCGGAACAGGTTGACGACCGGCGTGCAACCTTGCAGCAAATTGCTCGTGGACAGGTTGGACAGCATGCGCGCCTGGTCGGCATCGGCGCGGATGCCGGCAACGGGCAGGTGCAGCGTCAGGTGCGCTGTCGCGGCTGGCAATTGCGCCACCAGCGCCGGCAAATCGACATCGACGAAATTGAATTTTTCGGGGAACGCAAAATATTCGGCAAGCAGCCGGCTGGCGGCATGTACGCGCGCGTCGGACGGGAGCAACGCTTCGTCATCGGCAAAGCCGACCGGCCGGATGGGCAGCGTTGCCACGCGCTGCCATGGTTCGTCTTCACCGGTCTGCAGCCAGGCCCCGCTGGTACGCAGGAACAGGACATCGCGCAGCAATGCGCAAAACGATGGGTCGGCGTCAATATAGAAGCGCATCATCGGGGCTGACGCCAGGTTGCCCGTCGGCGCGTCGAACGCCAGCGTGATGCAGGATGTTGCGTCTGGCGGCAAGCGCGTGGCCGCCGGTGCATCGATGATGGGCGTGTAGCTGGCGCGCGTCAGCACCACCGGCGTGGGCGCAAGTGCATAAGCGGTCGTGAAGGTGCAGGCCACGCCTCCGATCGACTCACTTTCCAGCAGCGTGCCGCGGGCGATTTGCGTGAACGTGGAAGTGTCGCCAAACCGTGCAATGGCGCACGACGGAAACGGCCGCAGATAATGGGGAAACAGCAGGTTCAGCAGCGCTTCGGTAAATTGCGGGTACGAATCGTCGAGCCGTTTCGTGACGCGCGCGCAGAGCAGGGCGACTGCCTGGATCAGGCGTTCGACGTGCGGATCGTCGCAGGTGTCGCCACCCATCTGCAGCCTGGCCGCCACCTTCGGGTAGCGCTGCGCGTATTCGCGGCAGAGCGACCTGAGGTTGCCGAGTTCGTGTTCGTATTTGGCAAACAGTTCATCCATGAGTGGGCACTCTCAAGTGGCATCTTCAATCGAATACTGCTGCAGCGAAGGACGGAACACGGCGTTGAACGACAGCGGCTGCGTGGCCTGGCCGCTTTTCAGCTCGGCAGTGATCATGAATTCCACGCGGTTGATTGCGCCTTTTTTCGGGCTGAGCATCACGTCGACTTTCAGCAGGCGCGGTTCATGGCGTTGAATGGCCATCCGGACTGCGGTGCAGATTTTTTGCTGGTCGGTGCTGCTCGTCATGCACATGCCGGCAAAGTCGATCAAGCCGTAGTTGACAACCGACGCGGCGACGCCTGGTAGCGCTGTCAGCGCCTCGGCCGAGACATTTGCACGCGTGTTGAGCAAGGCCATCAGGTCGCGTGTAATGCTCGCCCTGCAGGCTTCCGCTTCCGCCGTGCGGGAGCGCCGTCGCAACGCGTGAATGTGTGCGTCATCGTCGGCAAGACGGTCGAACAAGCCGGGCTGGAAGCCTTGCATACGGTCTTTCGGAGGCGCCACTGGCGGCGGTGGAAGCGATTATCCAGCCATGAAGCGCGGCAACTTTGCGTTGGGGCAATGTGTCAACGTGGTATGCGAATGCGCTGTGTTTTGATCCAGGTCAACTAAGAATCATCTGGTGAAAGCCATGCTTCTCGGAATCTTTCAATCGCAACCACCGGGAGCCTCGCATGAGCATTGGATCGAAAATATTGTGGTCGGAGGGCATGACGCTCGGCCCGCAGCATTTCCAGCTGCAGGATCTGTATCACGAATCGCGCTTGCGGCGCATGGCAGCAGCGATGAATCCGCACTTCTGGGGCGTCGGGTCGATGCAATGGAACCTGGATGGGCTGGGAGACAACCGTCTGCATGCCGACACCTTGTCGGTGCTGTTTCCCGATGGCGATGTCTACGATGCGCCGGGCGCCGACATGCTGCCCGATCCGGTCGACCTGTCCCGCCTGCCGGCCGACATTCAGACCTTCACTTTTTATCTCGCGCTGCCTGTATTGAAACCGCACGGTGGCAATGCCGAGGCGACCGGGCGCTATGTCCGCTGCGATGCCGAGGCGCTCGACCTGTACACCGAGGCACTGGCAATCGACGTGCCGTACCTCAAGAAGCGGCCCCGGCTACTATCGCAGCTGGCCGCGCGCGATTCCCATGCCTGCGTTCCCGTGATCCGCATCACCCGGGCTGCGCAGGGCGGCTTCGAGCTGGATGCGTCGTTCATTCCACCCTGCGTCTCCATCGGCGCGACGCCGGCACTGGTCAGAATGGTGGAGGGGCTGGTCAGCGCGATGTCGGCCAAAATTGACACGCTGCAGCGCATGCATCGCAAAACCAGTGCCAATACGTATGAGGTATCGGCAGGCGATATGTCATCTTGGTGGATGCTCAATATCGTCAGCACGTCGAACGCGCAATTGATGCACACCGCGCGGTCGTCAAGCCACCATCCCGAAACGCGGTATCAGAAGCTGCTGACGGTTGCCGGCGGCTTGATGACTTTCTCGGACCGCTACAAAACTGCCGATCTTCCGGCATACGAACACGAAGCGCTGGGCGAGGTGTTCACCGCGCTGGACATCCTGCTGCGCGACCTCGTCGACACCGTCATTTCGGCGCGTTATTTCCTGATCCCGCTGGTGCCGGACCGGAACCGCCCGTCGTTACACCGTGCCGTACTCGATCCCGCCAAAATCACCAAAGACACGCAGCTTTGCCTCGCCATCAATGCCGACATGCCGGCGCTGCAACTGGTGGCGGCGGTCCCGAACCGGCTCAAGCTGGGCGCGCCGGACGACATCGAAAAGATTCTCGGGTCGGCGCTGTCCGGCATTCCCATTGCGCACATGCCGCAAATACCGAGCGCGGTACCGGTACGGCCGGGCACCTGCTATTTCTCCATTTCGACGAAAAGCGCGCTCTATGAAAACGCCATCAAGGCCGGTGCGCTGGCGGTGCTGGCGCTGGAGGGCATTCCGGGACTGAAGATCGAGCTGATCGGGATTCACTGATGCGCGCAGCAAGCGACCGGCAGGCTGCCGCCGCACCAAGGGCTACACATAAAAATGGCGTTGCGTTGTAATTCGCAACGCCAGCCTCTGTCATGCACATGGTGGCCCGGCCTGGACGGAACGCTATTCGTCTTTACTCATTGCTTTCAGTTGCAGCGCGACGTTTTTAAGCTGGGTGGCAGCGTCCGGGATGTAGTGTGCAATCGGATGCTCCAGCTCCCATCGCGCTTTCATCTGCGCGAACTGAGTAGAATTTTTTTCTAAGGCTGCCCGGATATCGGCAGCCGCCACGAATGCCGTCCATCGTGTTTGCCTGATATGCGCCGCGAGTTTGCGTACCTCTGCTGCAAGTAGCAGTTCCATCGATTCCATAAGATTGCTCCCTGCGTAATAGTTAATGCAAATTTTACATGCCTGCGTTTGCACTGGCGACTCGGTTCAATCAGGAAATTTTTTGTGGCGTTACACATCATCCAGATGCGCGCGCAGCCACTGCGCCCGCGCCTGAAACGCTGCAATTGCGGCCGCATCCATTTTTTCCAGCTGCCGATACACCATGCCGATGCGCGGATTGTTTTTCATCTTTACCTCATGGCGCTGGAAAAAATCCCAGTAAAGCGCATTGAACGGACACGCATTTGGGCCCAGCCGCTCCTTCTTGTTGTAGTGGCAGCCTTTACAGTAGTCGCTCATGCGGTCGATGTACGCGGCGCTCGACACGTACGGCTTGGTGGCCAGCATGCCGCCATCGGCAAACTGGCTCATGCCCAGCGTGTTCGGCAATTCCACCCATTCGAACGCGTCGATGTAGACACCCAGGTACCAGTGGTGCACGTCGACCGGATCCAGGCCGGCCAGCAAGGAAAAATTGCCGATTACCATCAGGCGCTGAATGTGGTGGGCGTGCGCGTGTTCCAGCGATTGCGTGATTGCCTGCGACAGGCAACGCATCTTCGTGTCGCCGTTCCAGAACCAGCCCGGCAAGGCACGTTCGTGGTTGAAAAAATTCTTGTCGACATAGCCCGGCATCTGCGCCCAGTAGACGCCGCGCACATACTCGCGCCAGCCGAGAATCTGGCGGATAAAACCTTCCACTGCCGCCAACGGCGCTTCGTCCGCATGCAGCGCCGCTTCGGCCCGGGCCACCACTTCGCGCGGGTTCAGCATCTTGACGTTCAGCGCAAACGACAGCATCGAATGAAACAGCCGCGACGCCGTGGTGCTCATCGCATCCTGATAGTCGCCAAAACAGGGCAGGGCATCGGCGATGAAAGCATCGAGCTGGTGTAATGCTTCGTCCCGGTTCAGCGGCCACGGCAACTGCGCGGCGTCGGGATTGCCGAACGACTGAACGCCGGCATCGACAATGGTTTGCCACAGGGCAGAATGATCGTGCAGGATGCGTGGATCGCGCGGTTCGGCAGGCGTCCCGCGCCAGGGTTTGCGGTTGTCGTGATCGAAATTCCACTGGCCGCCCACCGGCTGCTTTGGCGTCGCCATCAACACCTGGTGCGTGGTGCGCATCTGGCGGTAAAAGAACTCCATCAGCCACTGTTTGCGGCCATTGAAAATATCGGACGCTTCATGGCGGCCGGTATAAAAATGGCCGGTGTCGAACATCATCCAGGGGATCGCCGCGCTTTTCCCGTGCACGTACAACTGCTGGTCCAGGCGCCACTCGTCCGGCGCCTGGTATTCGAACGCGGTGGCATGCAACGTCGCGCACAGCGCATCGATATTCGCCGGCACCGATTGCAGGTTGGCGGCGTCGTCGATGGCGAGGTAGTGCACGGTGTGGCCAAGCGCGCGCAGCTGGCGCGCCATGTCGCGCATCGCCGCAAAAATTGCCAGAATTTTCTGGGCATGGTGCAGGACGTAATCGGTCTCCTGCCGCACTTCCATGAAGACATAACTGGTGGCGTCGTCGATGTCGCTGAACCAGGCGTGCTGCAGGTTCAGCTGGTCGCCCAGGATCAGGCGCAGCGTGTGGCCTGGGGCAGGTGGGTTGGTCATCATTGTGGTGCGCATCGGGCGGCAGTTTTACAGGTTGAAATGGTAACCCGTTCAGGCAGCTGCCAGCCACAGAGGTGCGGGTCAGCGCCGGTGCAGCTTTGCCAGGCGCTGTGCAATATCGTCAAACAGTGGACGCGCCGCAATCGTGGCCTGCACGCAGTCGCGCTGCAGTGGCACCAGACTGGACGTGTCGTCATCGCACCGCGCCATCAATTCACCGAGCAGCACACCGAAGGCCCGCACTTCCAGCCTTTGCAGGGCGGCAGCGTGCGCGCTGTCCGGCGTGAAAAACGACGCGGCGCCAAAATCGCCCAGCAGTGCGTCGCCTTCGCCGGTATGCAGGATGTTGTGGGCGTACAGATCGCCGTGCATGATGCCGCGGCTGTGCAAATGTTGCGCCGCTGCGGCAATGCCACCGATCAGGCGCAGCAGGGCCGCGAGGGAAAAGCACTTGTCGGCCGCGTAAATGTCGCGCGTGCAGCTGTTCAGGCTGGGCGGGCCGGCCAGGTTGCCGAATGCGGGGTCGATCAGCGCCATGACGCAGCCATGCACGCCATCGGGATGGTCGCTGATTTCGCCCAGCACGGGAATCAAATTGGGATGGCTCCCGGCGCCGATGCAGGCGGCCAGTTCGCATGCGGGCAAGCCGTCGCTGGTGATGGCGCCCTTGAACAGTTTGACTGCCACGGCGTGCTCGCTGTCGGTGTCGGTGCCGCTGCCGCTGCCGCTGCCGCCATTGCGGAGGACCGCCTGCGAGATCACGCCGGACGCGCCTTCGCCGAGCTGGTGCTGCAAGCGCAGTCTGTCCCATGCGATGCGAGCCGTTGTGCATTCTTCCTGCATGACGCTGAAAGGATTGCCGGCGTACGCGAGCCACGTCAACTGCGGCATGGCGAGCAGCCAGTCAGGCAGGACCGTGAGCCGGTTGGCAGCGATGCGCAGCAATTCCATCCTGGTGCAGGCAGCCAGTTCCTGCGGCAGCGCCGTCAAGTGATTTCCTGCCAGCATCAGCTTTTGCAGCTGCGTGCAGTTGCCGATGGTCGGCGGCAGCGCGGTGATAGCATTGTCGGTCAGGATCAGCCAGCGCAGCGCGGCAGGGAGCGCCGAGGCGGGTACCTCGCTGATCTGATTGCTTTTAAAGCCGATCATGGTCAGCGTCAAGCAGGCGCCGAGCATGGCGGGCAGGGTAGTAAACCGATTGTTGGAGCAGAACAGGACGCGCAGCTTGGTCAGGCGCGGCAAGTCGTCGGGCAGCGCCGTCAGCGCATTGCCGGAAAGATCGAGTATTTCGAGCGTGTCGGCCAGGTCGAAAATTTCCCGGGGAAATTCTGTGAGGCCGCACGACAGTTGAAGACGAACCGTGCCCGCGAGCGTGCCGTTCTGAAGTTGTTCGAGGGTGTGCATGAAATGACTGAAAAGGCGGCGCGAATGGCAAATGCCGTATTTTACCGTTCAGTCACGTTGCAGCTTGGGCTTTGACGAAAACTAGCCCACCAGGACGTTTGCAAATTGCAGGATGGGCGCCTGGCTGGTGTAGTTGGGAATGTCGGCCATGATTTCTTTCTCGTGCGGACCGAAGCCGGCGTCGAAGTCGGCGACCGATTCGCAGAACAGGTGGCCCATGGCAATGTACGGCGCCTTTTCTGCGGAAGCGCCGGCGATGGCCCGGTCGACAGCATAGTATTTGCAATAGCTGCCCATCAGGCGCTGCACCATCGGCATGTGCTTGTCGCGATAGTAAATTTCATCGAAGTGGGCGTCGGGGCTGTTTGGATACATCACACTAATCTTGATCATCGTTTATCTCCTGGTTGTGGTTGTGCTGACGACAGAATCCATCGTGCGCCGAAGTCCAGGAGGATGCAAGTGGCACACGACGAGTGTATGAGTTTATGAGTTATTGAGCTTTCGAGTTTTTGAGTTTTAGAGTTTTAGAGTTTTTGAGTTTTTGAGTTTTTGAGGTTTTAAGTTTTTGAGTTTTTGCGTTTTTAAGTTTTTGAGCTTTTGAGCTTTTAAGCTTTTAAATAATTGGTGCTGTCATTAAACCGCCACATTGCCGTGTCATGCAGTGCGCGCAACAGGCGCTTTGCCGATTTTTGGGCTGCATGCGCGTGTGCGCAAACGTGTACGCGGCACGGTCTGGACAATCGATCCACCGTCCGCGATACGCGCGGCAGACAATCAAGTAACAGGGAGGTCAACGTGGCAAAATTCTGGTGCGGGGTGGTTTCGCGGGAACATGGCAAGGCGAGTGAGGCAGGCGGGTACTGTCAGATCGGCAGTGCCAGGCAAGGACCGCTGGCACGTATGGCGGAGGGCGACGGCATCGTGCTGTATTCGCCGCTGCTGCAATACGGCGACAAGGGAAAGTGCCAAAGTTTTACCGCGATTGGCACCGTCACCGGCAGGCAAACTTATGCGGTCACGCTGACGCCGACTTTTGCACCGTTCAGGCGTGACGTGCGCTATCGGGCCAGCCAGGATGCGCCCATCCGCCCGCTACTCGATCAGCTAGTCATCACCGCGGGCTTCACCAATTGGGGCTTCAAATTCCGGCTGGGACATTTTGAACTTGGCGAGGCAGATTTCTTGCGCATCGCGCACGCCATGGAGGCTGCGCCGGAGCAGGCACTGGAAAGATGACGTGCGTTCAGGGTGTAAAAATTCGTGCTCCCGGCTTGGCACCGTCATGACGACAAACTCGCGCAAGCGGCCTGCGTCAATGTGATTGCAGCATTTTTACGACGTGTCAATGTTTCCCACAGCTCGCCGATGCTGGCGCTGCAGGACAATCCTGCGCGCTGTTTCCTGCACGGCCTGGGCCTGGGCCTGGGCCTGGGTTAGCGCCAGAGCCTGCCGCGTCCGGGCGCCGTCGTTGTCCTGTGGGCGCACCGGAAAATACTGGGTACCCGGCCGCTGCGCTGGCCACCCAGGCTGAAGCGATCCACGATGTCGTTGGCTCTCCGCAGACGCTGTTCGAGATGCGCTACCCGGCGTCCGGCGCGCCGCCCGGCGCCTATTCCGCGCGGCAGGTGCAACTGGATGCGGCTTAGCGCATATTGCGAGGCAAGGGCGTGTCGGTTCCGGCCGCAGGTTCGCTGACGCACAATTTGCATGAAGTGCGTCGAACGCCGGTCGATGCGCCGGTTTCGGGCTGGGTCGTCGGCTTTAACGCGTGGATGCGCGACAAACTGGTCACCAAGCATCACGCCGCGTTGCTCGGCTACCGCAAGCTGGCACAGATGGCCGGAAAGAACGACCCAATCGAGAGCATTTTTTGCCATTGTTTGTGGCGCTGGGTGCTGCAGGTCCCGGCGCGCGCGCAACTTTGTTGCAGGCAAGCGTCGAACACGGCGTGTTTGCCATGAATGCCTGTGCATTCGATTAATATTGTGAGACGCGCAAGATAACGCAGATGACCGACCAACCGGGCGAGAGGCTCGGCTTGCCGCTGGCCTGCTACGAATACCAGGGCGGCAGCCTGAACGGCGCCACGATCGGTGATTTCCAGCGATGGCTGGGCGCGCAGATCGACCATTGATTAGCCATTGATTAGCCATTGAGTAGCCATTGATTAACCATAAAGAAAGCAAAACCATGCAAAACAGCGCCACATCCCTCCGCAATTACGACGACGCTGGCAAACTTGTGCTGCGCGCCGTGCTGGCCGCCATGCTGCTGTTCCACGGCATCTCGAAAATGCACAACGGCATCGGCTTTGTTGCCGACATGCTGGCTAAGGCGGGTTTGCCGGCTGTGATCGGCTACGGTGTCTATATCGGCGAAGTCGTCGCGCCGCTGTTCATCCTGGTCGGGCTGTTTACACGCGGCGCGGCGCTGGTGGTGGCCATCAACATGATTGTCGCCGTCCTGCTGGCCCACACCGGCCAGTTTTTTACGCTGAACGACACCGGCGGCTGGGCCCTGGAACTGCAAGGCATGTACTTTTTTACTGCACTGGCGATTGCGTTGCTGGGTGCGGGCCGTTACAGCATTGGCGGCATCCACGGACGTTTTAACTAAACGCATTCCAATATTGCCGGTATTTATGTGGACAAGGCAGGGCATCGTACGCAGCGCGCCGACGGCTCGCCAGTGGGAGTAGTACGGCGTTGGCGACAGTCATCGGTTCCGGATGACCGGTGAAGCAACGTATATTACGGAGACTGTCCAGCTCGTTGGCAGCGATGGCAGCAGTGGCAGCGATGGCAGCAGTGGCCAGGTTGATGGCGAGCGGTATGCCTCACGATCAAACCGGCCGCTGAAAAATTTTTGTATCAACACCCAGCCCTCGTGGCAACAATCATCAGGAGACCAGCATGACCCATAACGATAATACTGTTTTCAAACTGAAGCCTTTGGTCATCGCCTTGCTGACGCTGGCCGCGTCGGCGCCAGCCTTTGCCGAGACCGAAATCGAAGCCTTGCGGCGCGAAGTGGCCGAGCAAAAAATACTGATCCAGCAAATCATGGCTGCGCAAAAGGCGCAGGCAGCGCAAATTGCCCAGGCGCCAGCGCCGGTGCCCACCGCGGCGCCATTGCCCAATCCGGCGCCGGTGGCACCGAATCCGCTGGATGTCCAGACGGGTGGCCCGATTCGCGGCACCGGCCTGCAGGCGGGGGTGCCAGCGGGGCCGGCCGTGCCGGCGCTGACGATCTACGGTGTGGCCGATGTCAGCGTGTCGCACGCCGACAGCGGCTACGGCGACAAGACCAACGTCGGGTCGAGCGGTATGACCGCGTCACGGCTCGGCCTGAAGGGCGAGAAGGCGGTCACCGACGACATCAAGGCGGTCTACCTGCTGGAGGCCGGGCTGTCGTTCAATACCGGCACCGTCGGCACCGGCACCCCTGTGCTCGGCACCAATAACACTGCGGCCTCGAACGGCGCGCTGAGTGCTTCCGGAACCCAGTTCTTCTCGCGCCAGGCGTTCGCCGGCCTGAAACTGCCGGTCGGTACCATCACGGCCGGTCGCCAGTACGCCGGCTCGTACCTGGTGTCGGTGTCGGAAAGCACGGCACTGGGCGCGGGGCTGTATGGCTCGTCGGCCACGTTCCTGCCGATCGTCGCCAGCATGCCGACCCGCTTCAACAATTCGCTGGTCTACATCACGCCAAAATATGCCGGTTTCAGCAGCCAGTTGACCTTGACGACCGGCGTCGGCAACAACGTCAACGGCGTGGTCGGCACACCATCGAGTTCTGCCACCGATCAGTCCGGCCGCGGCGCCGACCTTGCCGTGTTTTACGCCAACGGCCCGGTCAAGGCAGCCGCCACTGCCTGGCATGTGCGCAACGCCAGCTTCAACCCTTCGCTGGGCGAAACCGGCCTGGCCACGCGCGAGGGCTTCCAGTTGGGCGGCAATTACGATTTCCGCGTGGCGCGCCTGTACGCAACCTACGTGCAAGGCAAGATCAACGGCGGCGGCTACGACCGTGGCACCAAATCGCTGTCGAAAGTGACCGGCTGGAGTGTCAGCGCCGGTGTCCCGCTGGCAGGGGGCACCTTGATCGGCAGCTACACCAAGGTCGACGACCAGTCGCTCATCCCCAACAAGGATGCCCAACTGATGGGCGTGGCCTACACGTACAAACTGATGGACACCACGACGCTGTACGGCAGCTGGGGCAAGATGCTCAACGAAGCCGGCGCCGCGTACAGCCTGTCCGACGGCGGCAACCTGGTGGGCGTCTCGACACCCGGCTTCCATCCGAACGGCTTCATGGTCGGGTTGAATCAGGTGTTTTGACGTCGCCGCACGTGAACGTGCCCGGCAACTGATTTCAACGAGCAGCGGCTGCGCCATTCTGCACCCAGAATGGCGTGCAGCTGCTTTCACAGTCACGCGCTGACTGTCTTCTGGTCCGGCCCATGCTGACCATGTTGACTTTGTCGGGCACTCGTGCGCGCTCAGTCACGCGGACCGATGCCTGTTCTCATCCCATGGTACTGTGCGTTCTCGCCAGATTGCTGGCTCCCAAAGCGTTTCTGCAAGTGTCGCCGCCTGCTGCCTTCCATTCAATTTGCTATTTCTGACATCGCCCCATCCCATGACACGCATGCCCATCTTCAAGAAGTCTGTTCTGCTTGCCCTGATCCTGTCTGCCACCACCGCATGGGGCGCGGCGCCGGTTGCCACGCCATCGGCTGGCGCTTTCAAACCCACGGCCGCGGAGGGGAGCGCCGCCATGTGGACCAGCCGCATCCTCGATCGCTATCACTACCATCCGGTGGTACTCGATGCAGCCTTGTCCGCAAAAATTCTGCAGCGCTATTTCGAGGAGCTCGATCCGGAGCACCTGTTATTCACGCAGGCCGATGTGCAGTCGTGGCTTACCCGGCAACCTTCGATCGACGTGCAGCTGCCGCTCGGTGATGTCGGTACGCCGTTTGCAATTTTCGCGTTGTACCTGCAGCGACTCGATGCCCGCATGGCCTATCAGCAGGCTCAACTGAAAACCACGATGGATTTCACGCTCGACGAGAGCTTTCGTCCCGATCGCCAGAAGGAGAGCTGGGTCGACGGCGAGGCAGCGTTGCGCCCGCTCTGGCACGCGCGCGTAAAGAACGACTGGCTCCGGCTGCGGCTGGCGGGTACGGGCGACCCGGCCATCCGCACCGCGCTGGCCAAGCGCTACGATCAGGCGCTGACGCGGGTGCGAAAACTGGACAGCGATGACGTGTTCCAGATCTTCATGACGGCTTATACGAATACTATCGAGCCCCATACCGATTACTTCGGCCCGCGCGTGGCCGAACAGTTCGAGTTCACGATGAGTCTGTCTCTGGAGGGAATCGGATGCAGTCTGGAAGTGCGGGACGATATTGTGGTGATCCGTGAAATCGTGCCGGGCAGCCCGGCGGCATTGTCCGGACGGCTGCATGTCGGCGACAAAATCATGGCGGTCGGCCAGGGCAAGTCCGGGCCGCTGACTGATATCGTCGGTTGGCGCCTGGACGATGTCGTCGCGCTGGTGCGCGGCAAGAAGGACTCGACGGTGCGCCTGGATGTGTTGCCGGTACGCGCCGGCCCCGATGGCAAGCATGTCACCTTGGCGTTGGTCCGCAACAAGATTTCGATGGCCGAACAGTCGGCTAAAAAGACAATTATCGACACCGGTACGGGCGCTGGCAAACGGCGCATCGGTGTGATCACCTTGCCCGCTTTCTATGAAGATTTTCAGGCGCACCAGGATGGCAACAAGGATTACAAGAGTGCCACCCGCGATGTCGCTGCGCTGCTGGCACAGCTGAAGCAGGCCAAGGTCGACGGCGTGCTGATCGACCTGCGCAACAACGGCGGCGGGGCGCTTGACGAAGCGGTGCAGCTGACCGGGCTGTTCATCGATCAGGGACCCGTGGTGCAGCAGCTGAATGCGCAAAAGCAGGTCGATATATCGAGCGACACTGATCCGGGTGTGGCATGGGACGGTCCGATGGGTGTGCTGGTCAATCGGGGTTCGGCGTCGGCGTCGGAAATTTTTGCCGCGGCTATTCAGGATTACGGCCGCGGCCTGATTCTTGGCAGCACCAGCTTCGGCAAAGGCACGGTACAAACCGTTATCCCGCTCGACAAATTCGGCGAGGGCGAGAAACCGCGCATGGGTGAACTCAAGATGACAGTGGCCCAGTTTTTCCGGATCAATGGCGGCACCACGCAGTTGCGCGGGGTAGAGCCTGATATCCGTCTGCTGCCGTCGACCGATGACGATCTGTATGGCGAGTCGACCTATACCAATGCGCTGCCTTACACGACCGTCAAGCCGGCGCCGTTCGTGCCTGCCGGCGACCTGCACGCCCTCATCGAACCGCTCACGCAACAGCACCTGGCACGCACCGCGGCCAGCCGTGCCTATCGTTTTATCGAAGACGAGCTGGCGACGCAAACTGCGCTGCGCAAAGCGAACGTCATGTCGCTCAACGAAACGGTGCGCCGAAAAGAACGCGACGCTCTCGCAGCGCACATGAAAGTGGCGGAGCAGATCAGCGGCGTGAAGGCATCTTTGGACGACGGCATGCAGAACGACGAGCGCTCGCTGTCCTCCGAGCTGGCCGAGGACGCGGCATTCAAGAAGGCCAAGGATGTCTTACTGACGGAAGCGGCGAGTGTGGTGGGCGACGAAGCGGTGGCGCTGACAAAGAAGCCGTAGCAAATTTGCTTACCTGAAGGTGGCGCCGAAGCTGGTGCCACGACTGCCGAAGCTGGTGCCCGAAGCTGGTGCCACGTCTGACATTTGGAGACGAGCTCTTCGGCAGGACGATACGATGGCGCCAGTCTGACAGCCAAATACGCGTTCTTTGGCAAGACTGCAATCTTCCAGCACTTTTTCTTGCTTAAAGATGAGGCCGTGTCTGAATGTCAGACGCGGCACCGGGTTTTGCTCCGAGTTTTGCTTTGGCACCGGGTTTTGCATTTTGCGGGCGGCGCGCGTGAGGGCTGTTCTGCACAAACGGATGAAAGCAGCCGGGCCTTAGGCCACGTAAAACAACACCGCGATGTAGTGGCAGATGCTGCCGCCAAGAACAAACAGGTGCCAAATTCCGTGGCCGTGGCGCACCTTGTGATCGGTCGCGTAAAAGGCGATGCCTCCCGTGTAAAGCACGCCGCCAGCTGCGAGCCAAGAGAAGCCGGGCCAGCCCAGTGCGGCAATCAGCGGTTTGATGCCGATGACTGCCAGCCAGCCCATCAGCACGTAAATGACCAGCGACAGCACGCGCGCACCTTTGGCGTACCAGATCTCCTGGACAATACCAATCAGGGCCAGTCCCCAGACCACGCCAAACATCGACCAGCCCAGTGCACCGCGCAGTGTCACCAGCGTGAAGGGCGTGTAGGTGCCCGCGATGAGGAGATAGATGGCGCAATGATCCATCTTGCGCAGCACATCCTTGGCCGCGCCACGCACGCTGTGGTACAGGCTCGACGTCAGGTAAAGCGTCAGCAGCATAACGGCATAGACGCTGAAACTGACGATTTTCCACGGATCGCCACCGCGGGCGGCGACGGTAATCAGGATCACGCCGCAGACCGCAGCGAGCGCCGCACCGACGACATGAGAAATACTGTTAAAACGCTCGCCGTAGTACATATGCCGCCGTTCTCGATTAACTGCGTGTAAGCGCCGTGGTGGAAGCGCCCATCTTAACCCAGGGTCAGGTCTGCCATTCGTACACGGCCTCATGCACAGTGCGCGCGAAAACCTCTATCGTAGAAGAAAAAACATCCGGCATCAAAGCTATTGAAGAGCACGTGTACTGATGTCAGACCCGGCACCAGATGGGTCATGTCAGACCCGGCACCAGATGGGTTACGGCACCAAATCGGGCACGGCTGCCGCGCAAGCAAAAACATCTGGCAACAGCGCAACTGCAGAGTTCGTGTCCGAATGTCAGACGTGGCACCAGACGTGGCACCAGACCGACGGCACCACGTCGGCAGAATCAGCGCCGCTTCGACTGGCCGATGACGCTCGCGACTTTGGTGGTGATCATGTCGACCGCAGGGCCGTTGGCGCCGTGGGGCAGAATGACATCTGCGTGGCGCTTGGTCGGCTCGATGAATTGCTTGTGCATCGGGCGCACGGTGTCCAGATACTGGCCGACAATGCTCTCCACCGAGCGGCCACGTTCATTGATATCGCGCTGCATGCGGCGGATGAAGCGCACGTCGGACGCGGTGTCGACAAAGATCTTCAGCGACATCATGTCGCGCAAGTTTTCGTCATACAACGCAAACAGGCCCTCAATCACGATGACCGGGGCCGGTTTGACAGGAATGGTTTTGTTGGAGCGGTTGTCGATTTTGAAATCGTACTCCGGCATGTCGATCGCCGCGCCACTGCGCAGCGCCTGGACGTGCTGCACCAGCAGTGGCCAGTCGAAGGCGTGGGGGTGGTCGTAATTCTGCTTGCGGCGTACATCAGGGGCTAGCTCAGACTGGTCGCGGTAGTAATCATCTTGCATCACCACCGAGACCACATCCGCACCGAACGACGCCAGCACCTGCTGGGACACCGTCGATTTGCCACTGCCGCTACCGCCTGCGACACCAATAATAAAAGGAGTGAAAGAAATCGTGTTCATCCCCGCATGATACCGGAGCGGCCCCCCGGTTGTGCCCGCCTTCTTACACGCCGACCATCGACACCGATTTTGTGTTCAGATATCCCTCCATCGCCTCCGGTCCGCCTTCGGTGCCGTAGCCCGAGTCCTTGATGCCGCCGAACGGCATTTCGGCACTTGGCATGGCCGGCTGATTAATCCACAGCATCCCGACTTCGACGCGGTTCATCAGCAACTGGGCATTCTTGATCGAGCGCGTGAAGGCATAACCTGCCAGCCCATACGGCAGGCGGTTCGCTTCGAGAATCGCGTCTTCCAGATTGTCGAAACCGCGGATGCCGGCGATCGGGCCGAACGGCTCGTCGTTGAAGATGCTCGCGTCCAGCGGCACATCGGAAAACACGGTCGGCGCAAAGAAATTGCCGGCATCGCCGACGCGTGCGCCGCCGGTCGCCAGCGTCGCGCCTCTGGCTTGCGCATCGTCGACTACTTTCGCCATTGCGCTCAGGCGGCGTGCATTGGCCAGTGGGCCCAGGGTGGTGCCTTCCGCCAGGCCGTCGCCCAGCGTGAGGCTTTCAGCGTGCTGCACCAGCGCGCGCGTGAATTCGGCTTTTACCGCGTTGTGTACCAGGAAGCGGGTGGGCGAGATGCACACCTGGCCGGCATTGCGGAACTTGGCGCCGCCGGCAGCTTTAACGGCCAGCGCGACGTCAGCATCTTCGGCGATGATGACCGGGGCGTGGCCGCCAAGCTCCATCGTCACGCGCTTCATGTGCGCGCCGGCCAGAGCGGCCAGTTGCTTGCCCACCGGTGTCGAGCCGGTGAACGTCACTTTGCGGATGATCGGGTGCGGGATCAGGTAGCTGGAAATTTCGTGCGGATCGCCAAATACCAGACCCAGCACGCCCGGTGGCAGGCCCGCGTCGACGAAGCACTGCATCAGCGCAGCCGGGGACGCCGGGGTTTCTTCCGGCGCCTTGCACAGGAAGGAGCAGCCGGTGGCCAGGGCCGCGGAGAGCTTGCGGACGATCTGGTTAATCGGGAAATTCCACGGTGTGAACGCTGCCACCGGGCCGACCGGTTCTTTCAGCACCAGTTGCTGGGCTGCCGGATTGCGCGACGGGACGATGCGGCCATACACGCGCATGCCTTCTGCCGCAAACCAGTCGATGATTTCCGCGCCCGCCATAATTTCGCCCTTGGCTTCGGCCAGCGGTTTGCCCTGTTCCTGTGTCAGCAGGCGGGCAATGTCGCCGGCGCGTTCGCGCAACAGCGTTGCCGCGCGGCGCATGACTGCGCACCGTTCAGCTGCGGGGACGGCGCGCCACGTTTCAAAACCTTTCTGGGCGGCCGCAAGTGCACGGTCAAGGTCGGCAATGCTGGCGTGCGCAACGGTGCCAATCGGCTGGCCGGTTGCCGGATTGATGACCGGAATATTTTTGCCGCCGGTGGCTTCCACCCATTCGTTGGCGATGAGCAGGCGGGTGTCGGGATAAGTCGTCGTCATGTGATTGGTCTCCTGTGTCGGGGCATCGATCTTACCGTGTACGCCAACTCCTTGCATGCAGCGCCACCGTCCGTCAGCGCCACTACTGCGTAGCAAATGGTGGGGGATTGTGCCATCAATGGATAAATACTATCCATATTGAGATGTAGACGATATGAAATGGGAGCTGGTAAAGTTGCCCCACGATATAAAACCGACTGAAACTATGCAACGCTATACCAAAACTGCCATGTCCCTGCATTGGCTGACCGCTCTGTTGATTGTCAGCGCTTTCATCATGGGCCTGGTCATGACGAACATCCCAGGCTTTTCGCCCGCCAAGCTGCGCTATTTTTCGTGGCACAAATGGCTCGGCGTGACGGTGTTCGCGGTGGCCGTGCTGCGGGTAGTGTGGCGCCAGTTCCATCGCCCCCCGCCGCATCCGGCGCATCTCCCGACATGGCAAAACCATGCGGCCGACAGCGTCCACTTCCTGCTGTACTTCCTGATTTTCGCGGTGCCCGTTTCCGGCTACCTGTACACGCTGTCCGCAGGCGTCCCGGTGGTCTATCTCGGCGTGTTGCCGATGCCGGTGTTCATGGCGCCAAACCCGGAATGGAAGCCGGTCTTGCGCTCCGTGCATTACTGGCTCGACATGACCATGGCGGCCTTGGTGTTTGCCCATGCCGGCGCGGCACTGAAACACCATTTCATCGACCGCGACAATATTCTCAAACGCATGCTGCCTTTTTAAAATTTGTCCAATTTGTCCAATTTGTCCATTTGTTCACTCACGGAGTTCCCATGAAATTGTCCCGAACCGTACTGCGCACCACGCTGCTGGCCACCGCCATCACGCTCACCATCGGCGCCCAGGCTGCCGTGCTGAAGACCGACCCGGCCAAGAGCTATGTGTCGGCCACGTTCAAGCAAATGAACGTGCCGATCGAAGACAAGTTCAAAAAATTCATCGCTGTCATCGACTACGATGCGGCCAAGCCGGATGCAGCAAAAGCCACCGTCGAGATCGAGACGGCCAGCATCGACATGGGCGACCCGGAATATTCGAAAGAAGTCGCCAAGAAGGAGTGGTTCAATGCGGCCCAGTTTCCGAAAGCGACATTCGTTTCCACCAGCATCAAGGCAGCCGGCGCCGGTAAGCTCAATGTGGCGGGCACCCTCACGATGAAGGGCAAAGCCGCACCGGTGACGTTCCCCGTTACCGTGACCAGCAGCGGCGGCAAGCAGGTGTTCGACGGCACCCTGCCAATCAAGCGCCTGACTTACAACATCGGAGAAGGCGCGTGGAAAGCCACGGATATGGTGGCCGACGATGTGCTGATCAAGTTCCACGTCGTCGCCGGTCAATAAACCCGTCACCCATGCGCGGCAACGTTCGCGCAGGTAGCCGAAAGCTGCCCCGCAGTCCGTTGACGCGGATAGATGCAAGCCGCTCCGCAGTCCGCTGATGCGGATAGATCAAGCCGCTCCGCAGTCCGTTGATGCGGGTAGACGCAAGCCGCCCCGCAGCCCAATGATGCGGGTAGATGCAAGCCGCCCCGCAGCCCAATGATGCGGGTAGACGCAAGCCGCCCCGCAGCCCACTGACGCGGGTAGGCGCCGGTGCACCCAAGCCGCCCCGCAGCCCACTGACATTTAGCGATCAAGCTGCGTCGCATCGACGTGGCACTGGCGACGCCAGGGACAGAATGCCGGCCAGGCGACAGGATGCCTGGTCTGGTCAACGCCCGCCCGAAGGCCATTGCCGGCCTGCTGCAGAAGCCCCTGGATGCCATTGAAGTGGCGGCGGCACACTAAAACCCCCGTACAATCGGGGTTTGACCGTATGCCCGCCAGCCCATGACCCCACCATCCCACTTCGCCGCCACCTCCGACCTGCAACCGCTTTTTGCGCTGTACAGTGCACGGCGCTTCAGCGACATGGAGGACCTCGCATCAACGCTGCTGCAGCGCTTCCCGGACGATGGCAACGTCTGGAAGGCGCTGTCGGTGGCGCAGCAGATACAGGGAAAAGATGCGATAGCAGCGCTGCAAAAAGCGATTGGGCTGCTGCCGCGCGACGCCGAGCTACCCAGCAATCTGGGCGCGCTGCTGTCGGACGCCGGGCGCCTGGAGGAGGCCATCGACAGCTATCGCCGCGCGCTTGCCATCCAGCCCGATTTCGCCGATGCCCATGGCAACCTGGGTGTAGCGCTGATGCGCCTGAAGCGTTATGACGAGGCGATCGCCAGCCTGCAGCGGTCCTTGCAACTAAAACCCGGGTTCGCGGAAGCGCACAATAATCTGGCCGATGCATTGATGGCCCGCGCGCGCGCGGACGACGCATTGCTGCACTACGAACGCGCGCTGGCGCTGCGGCCCAGCTTTGTGCAGGCGCAGCGCGGGCGCGGGAATGCGCTGCGGGAGATGGGCCGCAACCTGGATGCGGCCGAGGCTTACCGGCTGGCGTTGGCATTGACCCCCGATGCCGCCGACCTGCACTTCATGCGCGGGAACATGCTGGCCGACGCGGGCCAGTTCGACGACGCGGTGGCTGCTTTTCGCCAGGCTGTCGCGCTGCAACCCGACTATCTCGCCGCCCTCGCCAACCTGGGCGTGGCATTGCTGCGGGTGGGGCAGGGAGTGGACGCGATCGCAGCATACAAACAGGCACTGGTGCTCGATCCGGGCGCCATCCCGGTCCTGAACAATCTTGGCAATGCGTTGATCGCGAATAGCCATCCCGATGAGGCGCTGGCGCATTACCGGCGCGCCATCGTGCTGGCGCCAAATGACCCGCAGGCCCGCTACAACCTCGCGCGCGCCTTGCGTCAGCTGGGCCGCTTCGATGAAGCACTCGATCATTTTCGCCAGCTGGTGGCGCGCGACCCAAACGATTTTGCCGCGCGCAGCGACATGCTGTTCGTGCAGAATTACATGGACTACCGCAGTGACGCCGACCTGCTGGACGACGCCCGCGCATTCGGCATACAGGCAGCACTAGCGGCGCGCCCGTACGCTGCCTGGCTGCGCGGGGAGCGAGGCGGGCGAGGTGGGCGAGGTGCGCGAAATGAGGAAGGTGCGCGAAATGAGGACGGTGGGCGAAATGAGGAAGGTGGGCGAAATGAGCGAAATGAGCGAGGTGCGCGAACCAGGCTGCGGGTCGGGTTCGTCTCGGGCGACCTGCGCGAGCATCCGGTTGGCTACTTTGCGCAGGCGGTATTGATTGCGCTGGCTGCCGATATCGACGTGCATGTGTACGCGAACAGCCACACGGAAGATGCCATCAGCAGCAGCATCCAGTCCACGTGTGCAGGATGGCGCAGCATCGCAGGCGTCACCGACGCGGATGCGGCAGCACTGATCCACGCCGATGGCATCGACATCCTGATCGACCTGGCCGGCCATACCGCCAACAACCGGCTGCCCTTGTTTGCGTGGCGGCCGGCGCCGGTGCAGGTGTCGTGGCTGGGCTATTGCGCTACTACCGGCATGGCGGAAATCGATCACGTGCTGGTCGATCCATGGATTGCGCCACCGGGCGCCGAAGCCCAGTACGTGGAAAACCTGTGGCGCCTGCCGGAGACGTTCCTGTGTTTTACGCCGCCGGCACTGGAGGTCGCCATCGCGCCCCGGCAGGACGATATCACCTTCGGCTGCTTCAACAATCTGGGGAAGCTGAACCCGGGCGTCGTCAAACTGTGGGCGCGCGTGCTGCATGCCGTCCCCGCCAGCCGCCTGTTCCTGAAGGCGCCGCAGCTGGATGCTGCAAGCAATCGTACTGATATCACAGCGCAATTCTCGGCACACGGCATCGACGCGGCACGCCTGCTGCTCGAAGGCGCGACGCCGCGGGCCGACTATCTCGCCGCGTTCAACCGCGTCGACATCGCGCTCGATCCTTTTCCCTACCCGGGCGGCACAACCAGTGTCGAAGGCTTGTGGATGGGCGTACCTGTTCTGAGCCTGGCGGGCAAGCGCGCACTGGGCAGGCAGGGCGAATCGATTCTCAACAATCTGGAGCTGGCCGACTGGATTGCCGTGGACGCCGACGATTTCGTCGTGCGTGCAGTACGTCACGCTGGCGACCGCGCGGCGCTGGCCGCATTGCGGGTCGGACTGCGCCAGCGCTTGTTGGCGTCGCCGCTGTGCGATGCACCACGATTCGCGCAGCATGTCGCTGCTGCGCTACACGCAATGTGGAAGATGCGCTGGGCCGACGACCGTCGCCTATGACAACGCAACCCGGCGCCAGGCGGGTTGCGTTGATTTCCTGACCGCGCGGGTCACGCGGAGTTGTCGGTCGAGCGGTTTCAGTCAAGCTTCGTCAGTCTGGCTTTGCCAGTCTTGCTTTGTCAGCCGAACTTTGCCACTCTTGCTTTGTCAGTCCAGCCTCGTCAGCCGAACGTTGTGAATCGTATTTCTTCAGCCAGGATTTCCCCTTCGCCGGTTACTTCCTGACCGGCGCCTTGACATTTGGCGTCGACGCTTTCGGCGCTTTCTCCGCGTTCGCGATGGCAGCACGGCAATCCGTATCCGGCACCTTGGTCACGTTCACCAGCGGCAGCAATGCGGCCAGCGGCGAAACGATGGTGGCCAGTACAGCGGCAGCGCCAGCCTTGATGGCGATCGGCGTTTTATACGGGCCTACATCCGGATTCTTGAATGTCCCCTTCGCATACAACGGCGTGCGCAGCGTGAGGATGCGGGTGCCCTTGGTCTTCGGGCGCACATCGAGATTGAGCGTTTCCTGCCCCAGGTCGATATATCCGTTGACGTCGATCACAGCGTCATCGGTATCGAGCACGAAGCGCTGGAAATTGGCCCGGCCATTGACCACGGCAGATTCCGCCGCGAGACAGTTCATGTGCACCTGCTTGTCGCCGAAGATCTTGGTGGCGACTGCATTCGCGACATTCAGGCCGGCGATCTCCAGGATGAATTTGCTGACCGAGCCCTCGGTGACAACAGCATTCAGCTCGCCGTTCGACGTGCCCAGCATGGACGCCACGGTGTTGCCGCGGCCGGTGAGCGCCGCATCGCCATTGATCTCGCCGAAGCTGGCTTTCATCGACTGCAATTTCGGAAACAGCTCGTTAATTTTCAGATGGCGGGCTGCGACACGGGCCTGCGCATCGATCGCCTTCTTGCGTCCGTCGAGCGCAATATTGCTGGTAATTTTACCGCCAGCCATGCCAAAGGTGAGCGGCGTCAGCTTCAGCACTTTCTCCTTCATGTGAATATCGGCCACGATGTCTTCGAGCGGAATATCATTGACGCGCACGATGCGCTTGCCGGTAAATTTGACATCGGCGTCCATCGCCCCCCACTTGGCAGTATTGAATTCATCGACCGGCAACGCTTTGCCGGCGGCAGGCGCCTTGACCTTGCCGGCCTGCTTCGTGCCTGAACCGGTATCGGCTCCGACGCTCGGGCCCAGGTCGGCCAGGCGCAGCTGCTGCGAGGTCAGGGTACCGCGCAGAAGGGGACGTTCGGCGCGCTGCACATACGCCAGCGTGCCGGCGATATCGCTGGCGCCGACCTTGCCGCTGAATTTGTCGTACGTAAAAGTCCAGCGGTCGTCGTCGCCTTTTTTACCCAGCAGCCGGCCATGGGTTTCATACGGTGGCGTGTCGGGCAGCAGGACGCCGGTCAGCGGATACAGTTCTGCCATGCTTGGGCCGGCGAGTTTCATTTGCAGGTCCATGCCGGAAAACGCCTTTGGATCGCTGATGGTGCCGCGCAGGTCGATCTTGTTGCCACCGATATCGGCATTGGCTTCGACCGGGAAGGTGACGTCCGAATCGGTCAGCGTCAGCACCGCGCCGGCTTTACCGCCACCGGTGACCGGCGCCTTGTTATAGGTGCCGCCCAGCGTAAAGGCCAGGCCGTACGGCTGCGCGCCTTTGGCTGCTGGCTGTAAATTGCCGTTGATCGATTTTGCATCGGCGTGCAGGTCGAGCCCGATGGCCTCATCGAGGTAGCGCAGCGTACCGCTTGAAAATGCCAAGCGCTGGATATCGACGTTCCATTCGGACGGACCGTTGTCCTTCAGCGTCCACGAGTTGCTGCCATCCTTGCGCCGTTGCAGCGCCAGTTGCGGGCCGTTCAGACGCAGGTCGGTGACAATGAATTTTTTGCTGAGCAGCGGCCAAAGGCGGAAAGCGACATCCACATGCTGGGCCGCGGCCATTTCCTTGCCAGCGGTAGCCCACGCTGGATTGCTCATGTGGATATTTTCGGCGCTGACATACGGGCGTGGAATATAGCGGCGCCAGCCTTTTTCCGTCTCCAGGCCGCCATGAAACTTCACGTCCAGGTTGCCCTGAATAGCGAACTCGCGCCCGGTCGATTCAGACACCTTGCGGTTGATGTACGGCCGCAGCATGTTCCAGTCGAACAGCAGGAAGAACAGGATGATCAGCAGCAGGATCGCGCCAATCACGATCCCGGTAATTTTGAGAACACGGTGATTTTTTTTCATCTTGACTAGCCTCGAAGGCGCGGTAAGCGTAAGTGGACCAACCATAACCGTGCGGGCGAGCTTTGTTTGTTAGATAAGCATCATTGCGACAAGATTCGGCAAATCAGCGTTTCCATCAGGTAATGCAAGTGGCATCATGATGTGTTCGTGTATTCGTGTATTCATGTATTCATGTATTCGTATGTTCCTGTGTTCGTGTATTCCTGTTCCGGTATCTGGGAAATAGCGGCATGGTGTCGACGACTGATGTTTAACGCTTGACGATACTCATACGTTCACACACTCATGCATTTATTTACGTGGATGCTCATTTACAGTTTTACTCATATGAGCTTAGACTCATGCAGCCGGAATTGCATCGCTACCGGCCTTCGCGATATTCATTCCTGCGACTCTTTGAAGGTGCAAAAATGGGGCTAATCATCAGTGTAGTAAATCAGAAGGGTGGCGTTGGCAAAAGCACGTTGACGCAGGCGCTTGGCGCCGCGCTCGCATCGCAGCATCAGAAAAAAGTGCTCGTCATCGATACTGATACGCAGCGCACTTCGGTGAAATGGTATGCGCGCCGCTGTGAAGCCGATCCTGACAGCGCACCGGCGGTCATCAGCGTCGATGTTGCCGGCGCTATTGCCAGTAATGCCAAGCTGCAGGCTGCAAGTCACGACTACGTCTTTATCGACGGTGGCGCCGGCGTCAGTGCAACGACTGCGGCCGCCATCCGCGCTGCAGAGGTAGTGATCATTCCGGTCCAGGCGGCGTGGAAAGATTTCGAGTCCACAGCGGATACTGTCGCGCTGGTGAAGCAACGCCAAGCCTTGACGGGCGGTCCGCCAGCCGCTTATTTTGTTATCACCCAAAGTGACAAAAAAGAAAAAATTACGCGCGATATCACCGAGGCGCTGCTCGAGTACGGTTTCCCCGTGCTCGACGCGCAACTGAGCGAGCGTTCGACGCACCGCCTGGCCGACCTCGCGTCGCGCACCGCACTGGAATATCGTCCCCGTTCAAAAGCAGCCGAAGACATTCGGGCGATTTTGAA
The DNA here is from genome assembly GCA_030853745.1 of Pseudomonadota bacterium. Taxonomy (GTDB): domain Bacteria; phylum Pseudomonadota; class Gammaproteobacteria; order Burkholderiales; family Burkholderiaceae_D; genus JALYUM01. The sequence goes on from JALYUM010000036.1 coordinate 27,145, forward strand.
TGAACTCATTCAGGAAAAAGTGATTTGATATGAAAACACCATCCATCAGGCAGCTCGCAGTCGCCAACGCTGCGCCAGCACCCGTCGCGCCACACGTGGCAGCGGCGCACAGGGCAGTCGAGCCGGTGGTTACCGTGCGCGTCAATTTTGATGTGCCCAAAGAACTACACCTCGCAGTCAAATCAAAAGCCGCAGCAAGCGGTCGGACAATGAAGGAGGTACTGACCGAATTTCTGCGTGAGTATGCCGCTAAATCATGACTTAAATTTCCGCGTCGGATGTCGTTTAACCGGATGACGTGGCATCGTGGAAATCCGGGCAGCCGTATTTTTCCCAGCTTCGCCGTACCCATATGCCAGCGCCATGGAACCTCGGGACTACCTGGTTCAGTACCCTGCGACAGTCGGCCGACAAAATTGTCTCCTCGATGGCACCGCTCCGTAGTCGGGTTCGTGTTCGTGCGCGTAGCCCCGCGCTTTCCAGCAGCGACTACCTGGCGGATGATCCGCACGCCTTTCTCGGCTCGGAATCGAACACATTGGTCGTATGCAAAGGGCCCCTTCTGCTGAAGCATAACTGCGACAGTAGGGCGCATGCCTCAGTCGCCCTGATCGGCTGCCAGAGTTACGTCTGCAAGTATTCCCTGCAATTCCTCGCGGGTGAATTCAAATTCGACGTCGCTTTATATTCGGCGGAAATAATAAAGTCGCCCCGGTTAATTGCGCCCTTGTTTTTTGGAGGACGACTGCCACATTTTTCAGTCTCGGCTCATGCCGCTCAGTCGCCAGCCTGACGGCGGTATAAATGCGGTGCTGGTCGGTGTCGCTGGTAATACACATCCCTGCAAAATCGATCAATCCATAGTTCCAGACCCACCGCATTACTGACGGATAGTCCTCAAGGTGCGCATCGCAGAGGGCGCAACGCGTGTTGAGCAGTGCTTCAAGATCGCGGGTTACGCTCTCATGCCACATGTCATGCCGTCTGGCGCGAGCCTGCGTGTTGCGGCTGATCGTCGACGGTTCTAAAGCGATA
>JALYUM010000033.1 GCA_030853745.1 Pseudomonadota bacterium
CATCAAGCGCTTGATGGACTTGGGTTGCTACCGCGTCATGCGTCACCGCAAGGGTCTGCCAGTGAGCTGTCAGCGTACCCGCACCAATGCTCGTACCCGCAAAGGTCCGCGCAAGGCCGCTCAATCGCTCAAGAAATAATCTAGGAACCGAACATGGCTAAGCAACAAAACAGCGCAGCAGCAGCGCGCGTCCGCAAGAAAGTCAAGAAGAACGTTGCCGAGGGCATTGCCCACGTGCACGCGTCCTTCAACAACACCATCATCACGATCACCGATCGGCAGGGCAATGCTCTGTCGTGGGCGACGTCTGGCGGCGCCGGCTTCAAGGGTTCGCGTAAATCGACCCCGTTTGCAGCGCAGGTTGCGGCTGAAGCAGCAGGTAAAGTCGCGGTTGAATGCGGCGTGAAAAACCTGGAAGTGCGTATCAAGGGCCCTGGTCCTGGTCGGGAATCCGCTGTGCGCGCGCTGAACAACCTGGGCATCAAGATCACCGAGATCCAGGACGTTACGCCAGTTCCGCACAACGGTTGCCGTCCTCCGAAGCGCCGTCGTATCTAAGACTCAGCTTAAGCTTTACCGCTTAAGTTGAACTTGGCGAGCCCTGGCTCGCCGATTTGTCGTTAGAAGGGCACATTTGTGCGTTGACCTTCGTCTTCGTCGCAAAGAAACGCCGATGCAGCGCCCCGAAATGGGCTATACTGCCCGGCTGTTATCGCCTGCCGTATCACATTCTCGCGTGCATTGATGTGCGCAACAACATGATGCGATCGCAGGTATTTTGTTAGCCACCGTCCATTCGCAAGCAGAACTGGACTAGCGCCCGTCGTATCTCAAGATGCACTTGGGGCGTCATTTTTAAAGGAAATACCGTGGCACGTTATATCGGACCTAAAGCAAAATTGTCCCGCCGTGAAGGTACGGACCTGTTCCTCAAGAGCGCACGCCGCTCGCTGGACTCGAAGTGCAAACTGGACGTCAAGCCAGGCCAGCACGGTGTCAAGTCGGGTGCCCGCACCTCGGACTACGGCAATCAGCTGCGCGAAAAACAAAAAGTCAAGCGCATGTACGGCATTCTGGAACGCCAGTTCCGTCGCTACTTCGCTGAAGCGAACCGTCGCAAAGGCAACACCGGCGAAACCTTGCTGCGTCTGCTGGAAGCGCGTCTCGACAACGTCTGCTACCGCATGGGCTTTGGTTCGACCCGCGCTGAAGCGCGTCAACTGGTCAGCCACAAAGCTTTCACCGTCAATGGTAACGTCGTGAACATCGCTTCGTACGCTGTCAAGTCGGGTGACGTCATCGCCGTGCGCGAAAAAGCCAAAAAGCAAGTGCGTATCGTTGAAGCCCTGTCGCTGGCTGAACAGATCGGCATGCCGAGCTGGGTATCCGTTGACTCGAAGAAAATGGAAGGCACCTTCCGTTCGTTCCCAGAGCGTAACGAGATCGCCAACGACGTCAACGAAGCACTGATCGTCGAACTGTACTCGCGTTAATAACACTTCACGTCATCCGCGCAAAGGCGAGGACCCATACCATTTCGATCAAGGTCCAATTAGTATGAAGTCCCGCAAAGGCGATGATGACGTCAGATTCACCGCCCGCTTTTCCCAGTGGGCGTTTTCACATTCCATCAGCCTTATCGGTGTAACGAGCCGAGGGTATTGAAGAGGACATTTCATGCAAAACAGTTTGTTGAAGCCACGTATCATCGATGTCGAGGCGCTGGGCGCCGGTCACGCTAAAGTCGTGATGGAGCCGTTCGAACGTGGTTACGGCCATACCCTGGGTAACGCGCTGCGTCGCGTACTGCTGTCGTCGATGGTCGGCTACGCGCCAACCGAAGTGACGATCGCCGGCGTTGTGCACGAGTACTCGTCGCTCGACGGCGTTCAGGAAGACGTTGTCGACCTGCTGTTGAATCTGAAGGGCGTGGTCTTCAAAGTCCACAACCGTGATTCAGTCACGCTGACCCTGAAGAAGGAAGGCGAAGGCGCCGTCCTGGCATCGGATATCGACTTGCCGCACGACGTCGAGCTGATCAACCCGGACCACGTGATTGCCCACCTGACCGCTGGCGGCAAGCTGGACATGCAGATCAAGGTCGAAAAAGGCCGTGGCTACGTTCCTGGTAACGTCCGTCGCCTGTCGGAAGACACGAACAAGACCATCGGCCGCATCATTCTGGACGCGTCGTTCTCGCCAGTGCGCCGCGTGTCGTACTTCGTTGAATCGGCGCGTGTCGAACAGCGTACCGACCTGGACAAGCTGATCATCAACATTGAAACAAATGGTGTGATCACTCCGGAAGAAGCCATTCGTCAATCGGCCCGCGTACTTGTGGACCAGTTGAATGTGTTCGCTGCACTGGAAGGCACGGAAGCCGCCGCCGAAGCGCCATCGCGCGCCCCGCTGGTCGATCCGATCCTGTTGCGTCCAGTCGACGATCTCGAGTTGACCGTCCGTTCGGCCAACTGCCTGAAAGCCGAAAATATCTACTACATTGGCGACCTGATCCAGCGTTCGGAAAACGAATTGCTCAAGACGCCAAACCTGGGCCGCAAGTCGCTCAACGAAATCAAGGAAGTTCTTGCTTCGCGTGGCTTGACCCTGGGTATGAAGCTGGAAAACTGGCCACCTGCTGGCCTCGAAAAATAATCACACAAAAGTACACCCCTACTTTTGGGTGGATTAGTCAAAAAGGACCGGCAAAGCCGGATCCTTTTTAAAATATTCATCCGAAAGTACAAACCTACTTTCGGGTGGAGCAAGCAAAAAAAACCTGGCGAAGCCAGATCTTTTTTTGAAGGCAAGAGCAACAAAGCGTAGCAAAACCGGGATACGTCCCATCTTTATTGTGATTTACCTATTTATAACCGGCCCGCGTCCAGATGGACGATCGAAGAGCTGGGATAAAAACACTCGAAAGGAATTACCATGCGTCACCGTCACGGCCTTCGCAAGCTGAACCGTACTTCGTCCCACCGCCTCGCCATGCTGCGCAACATGACCGTTTCCCTGCTGCGTCATGAAGCCATCAAAACCACCGTGCCAAAAGCTAAGGAACTGCGCCGCGTTGTCGAGCCAATCCTGACCTTGGGCAAGACCGATACCCTGGCCAACAAGCGCCTGGCATTTGCTCGCCTGCGCGACCGCGAGATGGTCCTGAAACTGTTCGCTGAACTGGGCCCACGCTACGCCAACCGTAACGGCGGCTACCTGCGTATCCTGAAAATGGGTTTCCGCGTTGGCGACAATGCACCGATGGCTTACGTTGAACTGATGGACCGTCCAGAAGTCACCGATATCGAAGAAGCACCAACCGCCGAGTAATCGACGGCTGCTTCACAAAGAACCAGGCCACGTGCCTGGTTTTTTTTCGCGTGCGCCCAGCATGGGCGCACTCCTGCGCGTGCAAGTCCCGCCGTGAGCTGACCACAGTAAGCGAAGTGAAGCGCAACTGCATGAGGGCAACCGAGTGTGGGAAGCCATCGCATGCGATGGCGCACGGAGCATAAATCATGAGCCGATGGACAAGAACTGCATAGAAGGCGTTGCCGATCAGGGCGAGCGGGCGCGTTTCCGCGAAGCTCTTGTGGTCAAGGAAAGGTGGCGTAGATGCGGCGGTTGTGTGATGAAGGAGTGCGGCCCTTACCTGGGGACGCCCCGCTTTGTGCCTGAAAGGGCGACGATGCAAATCGGAGCGGGGTCTCAGCTGTCAGCAGCGGTTGTAAACTGATACACAGCAGCGATTGAAAACTGATACACCGATTTGAGAAGATGGCTGCTTTGCGGAGCGGCCTTGAAACCCAACGAGGTGTGTGTGGAAATTCAGTTATTGAGCAAGCATGGGTTGAGTCTGCGGCGGATTGCCGCCGAGGTGGGGTGCGCGGTGAACACGGTGCGGCGGCAACTGGCATTGAAGACTGTGCTGAAATACGAACGCAAGGTAAAGCGGCCAACCAAGCTGGCGCCATATGAGGCCTATCTGCGAGAGCGGCAGACGGCGGCGCAGCCGAACTGGATACCGGCGAGCGTTTTGCACAGTGAAATCGTCGAGCGCGGATAACAGTCGCTGCTGGTGGCGCAATAGCGACAGACTCGTGAAAACGGCGCTGACGATTGCATACTTCGACCGACTGGGCGTACCCCGCCTGTCTCGACCTCAACTACTCGAACCGCCCGGTGCGGACCCGCATGCCGGGTGGTGTGGCAGGGGACCGGAAGGCATTGCCTTTCGCCCCTATGCCGATCTGAAAAAGCTACAGTGGAATACGCGCCCTGCACACCGCCAGTACCAACTGGCGCAACCAGCGGTGAGCCGGATCTGCTTCTGCGCGCGGATGCCACATCTGCGAAATTGTCAGTCCTTCCACGCTGACCGGAAGGTCGAATACCCAGCAGTCGGCCGGCTGGATTGGCATGTACGACGCGGGCAGCAAGGCAACCAGATCGGAGGCGCGCGCGATGCCCAGTGCGGACGGAAATCCGGGCACGACCGCGACTACCTGGCGCTCCAGCCCCAGCGCTGCCAGCGCAGTATCGACGGGGCCGAGGGCGGTGCCGCGACGGGACGCCACGACATGACTGGCTGCCGCGTATCGCTCTGCAGTCATCTGGCCCGAGGCGAGTGGGTGGCCGCGCCGGACGACGCCAACATAATGGTCGCGGAACAGTGCCTGTACGCGCACCTCGGGTCCCATGTTGCCGACCACGCCAATTTCCAGGTCCGCCGAACCATCGCGCAGATAGGCCGAGGTTTTGTCGATTTTTGGCGCAAAACGCAGCCGCACGAAAGGCGCCTCGGCGCTGATGGCGGCAAGCAAGGCCGCGCCGAATCCTTCGACAAAGCCGCCATTGGCGCGAATGGTGAAGGTGCGTTGCAGCCGGGCGATGTCTGGCTCCAGGCCGCTTGGCCGCAGCAGGGCGCGCGCTTCGTGCACGGCCTGGCGCACGCGCTCGCGCAAGGCCTCGGCAGCCGGTGTCAACACCATGCGCCGCCCGGCGCGCACCAGCAGCGGGTCCCCGGTAGCCTCGCGCAGGCGCATGAGCGTGCGGCTCATCGCCGATGCGCTCAATCCCAGCTTGCGCGCGGCCCCCGCCACGCTGACATTGGTGAGCAATGCATCGAGGGATACAAGTAAATTAAGATCGGGTTCCGACATCGCTGCATCCTACCATCGGAGCATGGCGTCGCATGCATGGATTCATTGCAGGCCATGCGTCTTCCGCCACGCCCCACGCAGCACCATACTGCCATGACAGAACGACTGAACGAACGACTGGACGAAAGAGGGAAGTGACATGGGTTTGTTTGCTGATTTGGCCGGTGACGACGGCCTGCCTGGGCCGAAGCGGCGCCTGGCGATGATTGCTTTGATGACGGCGACCGCGATGACTGTGCTTGACGGCACCATCGTGAATATCGCCTTGCCGCAAATTGCGACGGCGCTCAAGGTGTCGGCCGGTGCCGCGATCTGGGTGGCGAATGGCTATCTGCTGGCCGCAGCGATGACGCTGGCGATTTTTGCTGCGCTGGCGTCGCGCGTCGGCTACCGCAATCAGTATGCTGGTGGACTCGCCGTATTCACGCTGGCGTCGCTGGGTTGCGCGCTGGCGCCATCGATCGAGATGTTGATCGGCATGCGGCTCCTGCAGGGACTTGGCGCCGCTGCCGTGCTGAGCATTGGCCCGGCGATTCTGCGCACGGTATTTCCCACGCGCCTGCTGGGTCGGATACTGGGACTGAACGCCTTGATGGTCGCGGCCATGACTGCCATCGGGCCCGCTCTGGGTGGTTTTTTGCTGGCCGTGGCGAGCTGGGAATGGCTGTTCGCGATCAACGTACCGCTGGGCCTGATTGGTCTGGTGCTGATACTGCGCGCCATTCCCGACCAGCGCACCATTGCCCGCGGCCGGTTCGACACCGCCGGCGCGTTGTTGTCCGCGCTGGCCATGGGCGCGCTGATCATGGCGGCGGAGGCATGTACGCAGCTCGGCACACCAGGCAAGGCGGCGCAGGCGATGTTGCACGCTCTGGCCTACGGCGCCACCGCGCTGGTGGCCGGCGCGGCGTTCATCTGGCGTCAGCGCCGGGCAAACGATCCCTTGCTGCCGCTGGCCATCTTCGCCTCGTCGCGCTTTTCGATGGCGGCGTTGACGTCCCTGATGTCGTTCGTCGGCCAGGGTATGGCCTTCATTGCCTTGCCGTTCCTGTTCCAGTCAAACTACGGCTACAGCGCCTTGCATGCCGCGCTGCTGTTCACTCCGTGGCCGATCGGCATCATTCTGGCCGCACCGCAGGCCGGGAAATTATCCGATCGTTATCCACCAGTTGCGCTGTCCAGCGCTGGTCTGGCCGTGTTCACGGTCGGACTGGTGCTGCTCGCGATGTTGCCAGTGCATGCGCAGACATGGGATATCTGCTGGCGCGGCCTGATTTGCGGGATTGGGTTCGGTTTTTTTCAAAGTCCGAACAACCGCGAGATGCTGTCGAATACTGCGCGTGAACACAGCGCTGTCGCATCAGGCGTGCTGGCGATCATGCGCATGTTCGGTCAATGTTCCGGCGCGGCATTGATGGGAATTATCCTGTCCGTGTTCGGCTCCCATCTGGTGCATGGCACGGTGGCCGGCAGCGCCCAGGACGCCAGCGCGATCCGGCTGTCGCTGTGGGCCGCGGCGGCCGCGACAGCGCTGGCAACGCTGATCAGCGTCAGCCGGCTGCGCACACCACGTGCGGCGCCATCACTTCCGCCAGCCAATCCATGAAGCCACGCGCGCGGCGGCTCAGATGGCGCCGGCTTGGATAGAGCAGCGTCACCGGCATTGGCGCGGCGCAGTAGTCGGGAAGCAACGTGACCAGGCGCCCATCGGCCAGCAGGGCCGCCATGCCGGACAGCGGCGCCTGAATGATGCCAAGCCCGGCCTGGCAAGCCGCCTGATACGCATCGCTGTTGTTCACGGCCAGTACCGCCGGCACGACCATGGTGCGGCGCGCGCCACCTTCCATGTATTCGAACAACGCACTGCGTCCGCCCAGCGCCGGGGCATAGTCGACCAGCCGGTGGCGCGACAGGTCGGCCGGTGAGACCGGCGTGCCGAAACGCGCCAGATATGCCGGGCTTGCGCAATTGACCATGGGAAAAGCACCCAGCGGGCGCGCCACCAGCGACGAATCGGCGAGCCAGCCGACGCGCAGGATACAGTCGAACCCTTCCTGCACCACGTCGACCAGGCGATCGGTACTGGACAAATCGAGTTGCAGGCGCGGGTGCAGATCGAGAAAGCCGGGGAGGGCGGGCATGACGATATTCCGCGCCAGCGCGACTGGTAGGTCCACGCGCAGGCGGCCGGACAAGCCCGCGTCGTCCTGCTGGAACATGCTCTGCAATTCATCCAGCTCGGCAAGCATGTCGCGGCTGCGTTCATAAAACGCCAGGCCGTCCTGGGTCATCGTCACTTTGCGCGTGGTACGCTGCAGCAGCCGTGTGCCCAGTTCCGTCTCCAGTTCCCGCACCGCGGCCGATGTGCTGGCTTTTGCGATGCCCAGTATGTCGGCGGCCTGCGTAAAGCTGCCCAATTCGGCAACCCGGACAAAGATTTTAATGACATCGATACGGTCCATGGCTTCCAAGATTGTATGGCGTGAGCGAACAGTCAAACTATACAGTGCATCTTTGTGTGGGAACGATGGCGCAATAAAATGAAGTCATCACTCACCTACAAGGAATCGCCATGACCCAGAAAATTGCACTCATCACCGGCGGCAGCCGCGGCCTCGGCAAGAACACGGCACTGCACCTGGCCACGCAAGGGGTAGGCATCGTCCTGACCTACCGCAGCCAGCAAGACGAGGCCGATGCAGTGGTTGCCCAGATCGTCGATGCGGGCGGCAAAGCTGCCACCCTGCAACTTGATACGGCGCTGGCCGGCACCTTCGCCACATTTACCGACAGCCTGCGTGCCACGCTGCAAGCCACATGGGAGCGCGATACGTTCGACTTTCTCGTCAACAATGCCGGCGTCGGCGTGCATGCACCGTTTGCCGACACCACGGAAGCGCAGCTCGACCAGATGTACAACATCCACCTGAAGGGCGTGTTCCTGCTGACCCAGGCGCTGTTGCCGGTTATCGCCGATGGCGGCCGCATCGTGAATATTTCTTCCGGCCTGGCCCGCTTTGCCACGCCGGGCTTTGCTGCCTACGCTGCCATGAAAGGTGCGGTAGAAACCCTGACCCGCTACCTGGCGAAAGAACTGGGCGTGCGTGGTATTTCGGTCAACACAGTCGCGCCGGGCGCTATCGAGACGGATTTCGGCGGCGGTGTGGTCCGCGACAATGCCGGGATGAATGCACATATTGCTTCGCAGACGGCATTGGGGCGGGTTGGCTTGCCGGACGATATCGGCGGCGCCATCGCCGCGCTGCTGAGCGACAACAGTGGCTGGATCAACGCCCAGCGGATCGAAGTGTCGGGCGGCATGTACATCTGATGAAAACAGCCTGGTATTGAGTGAGATGGCCTGATGCCTGACCAATGAGGTTGACGTGAATATGGGCCCGCCTGCGCGGGAAGTCATGTTTGCCAATGGCGAGCATGACATAAGGTAGACTTCTGCCTGCGCGCCGGCGCAGCCAGTCTTGCCAAGGAAATCATGTCCCGCTTTTTCTCGTTGTTGTTTGTCACCTGCCTGTTCCTGACCGGTGCCGCGCGCGCCGGCGATAACGATTTCCTCGACCCGGCGCAAGCCTTCCGCTTCTCGGCGCGCATGGCAGACCCGCAGACCATCGCCGTCACCTTCAATATCGCTGACGGCTACTATATGTACCGCGAGCGTTTCAAATTCAGCGCGGTCAACGCCAAGCTGGGAGAAGCGCAAATCCCGCCCGGCAAAATCAAATTCGACGAGACCTTCAACAAGGACGTCGAAACCTATCACGGCAGTGTGACGATCACGATTCCCGTTCAGGCCAATGGCGCGTTCACATTGAAAGCGGGCGGGCAGGGCTGTGCGGACAAGGGCCTGTGCTATTCGCCGCAGGAATACAGCGCCGACCTGGCCGGCGCGGTGGCCATGAGCACAGCGGCAGCAGCCGACGTCGTCAAGCCGTCGGCACTGATTGCGCGCCTGCAAGGTGAAGCACCCGCCGTCGATACGCCAGTCGCTGCCATTTCCACACCGCCGGCCGCCGCCGTTGCCTCAGCGCCAGCCACCGGGGCGCCTGCACCAGTCGCTGCCGCGTCATCCGAACTGAGCGGCATCGCGGTGGTCCTCGGCGGCGGCAAATTGCTGGCCATCGTCCCCGCATTCGTTCTGCTCGGCCTCGGCCTGGCATTTACCCCATGCGTGTTGCCGATGGTACCGATCCTGTCGTCCATCATCGTCGGCGAGGGCGCTACACATCGCTGGCGTGGACTGACATTGTCGATTGCCTATTCGCTCGGCATGGCCATCGTCTACACCACGCTCGGCGTCGTCGCCGGCCTGGCCGGAGAAGGGCTGGCCGCGGCGCTGCAAAACCCGTGGGTGCTGGGCGCGTTTGGCTTGTTGATCGCAACCATGGCGCTGTCGATGTTCGGTGTCTACGACCTGCAGATGCCGGCCTCGCTGCAGACCAGGCTGGCTGGCGCATCGGGTCGTCAGTCGTCTGGAAAGCTTGCCGGCGTGTTCATCATGGGCGCCATCTCGGCGCTGATCGTCGGCCCGTGCGTGGCGGCTCCGCTGGCCGGCGCACTGGTCTATATCAGCCAGACGCGCGATGTGTTCGTCGGGGGCGCGGCGCTGTTTTCGATGGCGCTGGGCATGAGCATTCCGCTGCTGCTGGTCGGTGTATCGGCCGGCTCACTGCTACCGCGCGCGGGCGCGTGGATGGATGCTGTCAAACGCTTTTTCGGGGTGCTGATGCTGGCCATGGCATTGTGGCTGACGGCACCGGTGTTGCCGCAAGTGGCACAGATGATTCTGTGGGCAGCGCTGTTACTGGGCTATAGCGCGTACTTGTTGCGCCACACCCGGCACTGGGCAGCACTGGCGGCGGCTGCCGTATTTGCCATTCTTGGCGCGATGCAAGTGGTGGGCGTCGCGTCCGGCGGGCGCGATGCGCTGGCGCCGTTGGCGCATCTTGGCGGCGCCAGCAACGCACATGCCGGCCTGGCCTTTACGCGTATTAAAACCGTGGCGCAACTCGATGCAGCGCTGGCCCAAACCGGCGGCAAGACAGCGATGCTGGATTTTTATGCCGACTGGTGCGTGTCGTGCAAGGAAATGGAAAAGCTGACCTTCGTCGATCCGGCCGTGCAGACCAGCCTGGCCAATTCCGTGTTGTTGCAGGTGGACGTCACGGCAAATGACGCTGACGATAAAGCGATGCTGAAACGGTTCGGCCTGTTCGGGCCACCGGGCATCATTCTGTTCGACCGCAACGGCCGCGAAATTGCCGACAGCCGCGTGATCGGTTACCAGAATGCGCAGAAATTCCACGCATCGCTGGCGCGCCTCAATTAAGCGACCGATTCTGCTGCCAACAGCGATGAAAGACGTACATCGAGTGCCTGCGCCATTTCATTGCTGCGGCTTTTTTTGACAGCTTCAAGGTAAGGTACACGCAGGGCGCGCAGGTCATCCAGATTGCCGGCCTTTTCCACTTTTAATTGCAAGCCGAAGCCACGCAAACCAAGGTTGCCGCGGATCGTTTCGTTATAAAACTTGTGGACGGACTCGAAACGCTGCGCGTCGCTGAGCGCTGGCGGGACAGCCAGCAATGCCAGCGACGCTGCTGGCGCGGAATCTACTGCTGATGCTGCTGCTGCTGCTGCTGCTGACGCTGGCTCTTCTGGCGAGCTCTGCAAGGCAGCCACTGCCGACACGACGTCGGCTTCGGCCTGCTCGAGCTCGATCAACTGCAGCGTATTCAGTTGCAAATTGGCTTCGCGCAGTTTTTGCATGCGCCGCACCGCTGTCGGCAAGCGGGCAACCAGCACAACCTCAGGCACCACCACAGGTTCGGTGCCAGGAATAACACGGATGAATTCCTGCGCCGTGAGTTCATCGATACTGACCTGATTCAGCCCCAGCTTCGCCAGATGCGCCAACAGCCCGGACAATGACTGACGCCCATCGATCATCACCAGCACACTGCGCAATCGCATGGGCAACTGGTGCTTGCGAGTGGCAATTTCTTCACGGCCTTTATCGGTCTTTTCGTAAATGCGTGTACCCATGTCACCCTCAAAAGAATGTTTCCATACGGATATTCTCTCTTGAGGATTACATCGACCAATTTAAATGTCAACGTTTTGTCATAATTGTTGACCGACAGTGTTGCGCATATGCCAGCCTTGTGGTCGTGAGCGATCAGCCGCGGCGGCCGTGCTCACCCTCCCAGCCGTGGCCACCATGGCCGCGACGATGCATGGCTTGCTGATCAAACACTTTTTTCTGTGCAGGCGTCAGCACGGCATAAAAAGCGTTCAGCGCCGGCATGCGTGCTTCCATCTCGGCGGTGCGCTGCTTTTGCATGGCGATCATCTGCTCCATGCGCGCCGGCGCCGACAACTCCCTGAAGCTCGCGCGCTCGCCGCGCGCCTGCCTCGGCTGCGGTTTCATGGCGGCAATGTAGGTGCGGAAGGCGTTTTCCTGGGCCGGTGTGATCATCAGCGCATCATGCAGGCGCGTGGCACGCTTCGCTGCAAACTCGGCCATATTGGCCTGACGCTGCTCCTGCGTGACAGCGTTGCCATAGCGACCTTGCGCGGCAGCTTCGGGCGCGCTCGTTTGCGTCTGTGCCTGTGCACCCATAGTGGCGCCCATGCCGAGCACGGTCAGGCCAATCAAAACATTTTTACGGAAGTTGTTCATGGTGATCCCTGCGATTGTTGGATGGTGTGCAACGCACAAACGGGCCGGCACGGTTCCCATGATGCGGTCGATATGTAAGCGCAGCGTGTCGGGGACAACAGTCTTTGTATCAATTTGTTTCGTCTTTGCACGCTTATACATGGCGATACAAAACCACTGTGCAGGCGCGGATTAAGTGGCGATAATCGGAGTATGGACACCATTTCTACTATTTTGATCGTCGATGACGACCGCGACATCCGCTCCCTGCTGGCAGATTACCTTGAATCGAACGGCTACCGCGCGCTCGTCGCAGCCGATGGCACCGGCATGTGGAAGACGCTCGATGAAGCGCGCCCCGACCTGATCGTGCTCGACCTGAACCTGCCCGGCGACGACGGCCTCACGTTGTGCCGCAAGCTGCGCGCCAATTCCACGTTGCCGGTCATCATGCTTACTGCCCGCAACGAGCCGCTCGACCGCATTCTCGGCCTGGAGATGGGCGCCGACGATTATCTGCCGAAGCCGTTCGAGCCGCGCGAATTGCTGGCGCGCATACGCAGCGTGCTGCGCCGCAGCCATGCGATGCCATCGAACACGCCCTCCGAAAACGTCCAGCAAATGCGTTTTGCCGGCTGGACACTCGACCTTACCGCGCGCCACCTGCTCAATCCGGATGGGCTGGTGATCATGCTGTCGGGCGCCGAGTTCCGTCTGTTGCGCGTATTCCTCGAACACCCCAACCGCGTGCTCAACCGCGATCAGTTGCTGAACCTCACGCAAGGGCGCGACGCCGATCCGTTCGACCGCTCGATCGACATTCAGATCAGCCGCCTGCGTCAGAAACTGGGCGAAGATGCGCGCCTGCCGCAAATCATCAAGACCGTGCGCAACGGCGGCTACGTGCTGGCCGGCCAGGTCACCGTGGAGCCGTCCGCGTGAAGGCATTTTTCGGGTCGATGACAGGGCGCGTATTCATCACGCTGTTCCTCGGTATTTTGCTCAGTGCCGCGTTGACCCAGTTGCTGGCCGACATGGAACGCCAGCGCGTGTTGGAAGAATTCCGCGACCTGCACACGCTTGAGCGCGCCGAACAATTGATCATGGCCACCGAGATCGTGCCTTCATCGGCGCGCCGCACCTACCTCGGCGTTGCCAACCGTCCCGGCGTGCTGCTGGAAACTTCCAATGCCGAGGCACACAAGGCGGCCGGCAATACCGACTTTGCCACCGGCCTGGCCTCCCGCCTGGGCAAGGCGTACAGCATCGTCTCGCTGGTCGATCGCCCGGCGGTATGCGATATGCCGCATCAGCAAACCGTGCTGTATGGATTGTTGCGCGTCCAGTGGCGTGGCGCCTGCGAAGCCCTTGGCGTGACCTTGCGCGATGGCGAGCGCCTGCACCTGTCGATCCTGCCGCCACAATGGGCCACCGAACCGCCGAAAACCGATTTCCGTCCCGTGCTGGCGCTCTTTGTGATCAGCATCGCCGCGCTGGCATATATGGTGGCACGCATGACCACCAGTCCGCTGAAGAAACTGGCACAGGCCGCAAAAAACCTCGGCAACGACATTAATCATGCACCGCTGCAATTGACCGGTGTGTCGGAAATCCGCCAGGCCAGCGCCGCCTTCAATGCGATGCAGGCGCGTATCCGCCAATACATTGCACAGCGCACCGAAATGCTGGCTGCCATCACGCACGACCTGCAAACCCCGCTGACACGGCTGCGCTTGCGGCTTGAAAAAGTTGGCGACAGCGAATTGCAGCAGCGCCTGATCGGCGATTTGTCGGCCATGCAGGAAATGGTGCGCGAAGGTCTTGACCTGGCGCGCAGTACCGATACCAACGAAACCATGCAGGCGCTCGATCTCGATTCGCTGCTCGACAGCGTGTGTGCCGACGCCACCGATGCCGGCCAGGATGTCGAGCTGATTGGCCGTGTCTCGATGCGCGCTTTTGGGCGTCCGATGGGTCTGCGCCGCTGCCTTGTCAATCTGATCGACAACGCCATCAAATACGGCCACATTGCGCGGGTGACTGCTGAGCGGACCAAGGGCGCGGCCAGGATCCGCATCCGCGACAACGGCCCCGGCATCGATGCGACCGAACTGGCACGCGTGTTCGAGCCGTTTTACCGGGTCGAATCGTCGCGCTCGCGCGAATCCGGCGGCACCGGACTGGGGTTGACCATCGCACGCAATATCGCCGAACAGCACGGCGGCACCATCGCGCTGGCCAATCACCCCGACGGCGGACTCGAAGTGACGCTGATGCTGCCGGAATACTACATCGGCAAGTAATTGTTCTATAGTAATTCTGCCCAAAACTTATGCAGCGTGAGAAAATGCCGGGCGCTGCATCGGGCATCAGACGTACGCGACAAATGTTGACCAACTGAACAAGCCGCGGGACACGCGGCAGGGACATCGAATGAAAAAGCAACACCTGGCCTACCTGGCCGGCGCGACTGTCATCATTGCCGCCGGCGCATGGTATTTCCACGCCAACAGCGCACCCGAGAAAAAAACAGGGGCCGGCAAGGATGGCGCCCAGCCGCCCACCACCGTCAGCGTCATCACGCCGTTGCGCCAGGATGTGCCAGTAGAAATTGCCGCGAATGGCACTGTCACTCCGCTGCAAACCGTCGATCTGCGCGCCCAGACCACCGCCACCATTCGCCAGGTGCATATCAAGGAAGGCCAGTTCGTCACCGCCGGTACCTTGATGTTTTCTCTGGACGACCGTTCCGATGTTGCCAATGTCGACAAAGCACAGGCGCAAGTCGTGCGCGACCAGGCCACGCTGGCCGATGTGGAGCGCCAGTTCAAGCGTAGCCAGGATCTGGTTGCACAAAAATTTCTCGCGCAAAGTGCTGTCGACACGTTGAAAAGCCAGGTCGATGCAGCCCGCGCCGCATTGCTGGCCGACCAGGCGGCCGTACGGGCGTCGCGCGTCAGCGCCGGTTACTCGGCAATCCGGGCGCCGCTGTCGGGGCGCGTGGGCGCCATCAATGTGTACCCGGGCAGCCTGATGCAGCCAGCCACATCGCTGACGACCATCACCCAGCTCGACCCGATCAACGTGGCGTTCACCCTGCCCGAATCGGCACTGGGCAGCTTGCTGGCGGCGCAAAAGAACGGCAAGGTTGCTGTGCAGGCAGCGGCCGCCAACGCCACGCCGGTCGAAGGCCGTCTCAGTTTTGTCGACAATACGGTGGATGCCCAGTCCGGCACCATCCGCGTCAAGGCCGTGTTCGACAACCGCGCCAGCAACTTGTGGCCGGGCCAGTACGTCAACACCCGCGTCACCGTGCAGACCATCAAGGATGCCGTCGTGATTCCCCAGCAGGCCATCGTGACCAATGCGCAAGGTACATTTGTGTACGTGGCGCAACAGGACCAGTCGGCCAAACTGGTCCCGGTGGCACGCCTGCACGCATTCGGCCTGAATGCTGCGGTCAGCGGCCTCAGCGGCACTGAACAGGTGATTACTGACGGCAAACAGAACCTGCGCCCGGGTGGCAAGATTCGCCTGGCCACGAAAAACGTCAGCGCCGCATCATGAACGTGTCCGAACTGTGCATTCGCCGGCCGGTGATGGTGATCCTGCTGTCGATCGCCCTGATTCTCGTCGGCGTGCTGGCGTACGGCAAAATTCCGGTGGCAGCACTCCCCAGCTATAACACCCCGGTCATCAACGTCAACGCCAATCTCGCGGGCGCCTCGCCTGAAACCATGGCCTCATCGGTGGCATTGCCGCTGGAAAAGCAGTTTTCGACCATTTCCGGCATCAACCTGATCACCTCCACCAGCACCCAGGGCAATACGTCGCTGACGCTGGAGTTCGATACCAGCATCGATGTCAACGTGGCTGCAGTCGATGTGCAGGCCGCGCTGCTGGGCGCCCAGCGCCAGTTGCCGAAAGAAATGACGGAACTGCCGTCGTACCGCAAGATCAACCCGGCCGATGCGCCGGTGCTGTTCATGACGATGACGTCGCCGTCGATGAATTTGTCGGAGCTGAACGATTACGCCGAAAACCTGGTGTCGCCAAGCATCTCGACGTTGCCGGGCGTGGCGCAGGTGAGCGTCAATGGCCAGAAGCGCTTTGCCGTGCGCATCCGCGCCAAATCCGACGTCATGAACGCCCGCAACATCACGCTTGACGAGCTGGCCACCGCGCTCAATTCCGCCAACTCGAATGCGCCGCTCGGCGTTCTCGACGGCCCGACGCAAACGTTGACCATTCAGGGCAACGCGCAGCTGAAACGCGCGGCAGAATTTGCCGACCTGATCGTCGCCACGCGCGACGGCCAGCCGGTGCGTTTGAGGGATGTGGCGGATGTCGAGGACAGTTACCAGTCCGTCAAATCGGCTGGCAGCTACAACGGTGAAAGTTCGATCGTGCTGCTGGTGCAGCGCCAGCCCAACGCGAACACGGTGCAGGTGGTCGATGCGGTGCGCAAACTGTTGCCGCGCTTTCAGTCGCAATTGCCGGCCTCCATCAAGATCAGCCTGGTCAATGACCGTTCGATCTCGATCCGCGAAGCCATCCACGATGTCAACCTGACCCTCGGCCTGACCATCCTGCTGGTGGTCCTGGTAATTTTTCTGTTCCTGCACCGCGCTGCCGCCACGTTCATCCCCGCCGTGACGATGCCAATTTCGTTGCTGGGCGCGTTGGCGCTGCTGTACTGGCTTGGCTACAGCCTCGACAACGTCTCGCTGCTGGGCATCACGCTGGCAGTCGGCCTGGTCGTCGACGATGCCATCGTGGTGCTGGAAAACATCGTGCGCCACATCGAGATGGGCAAGAAGCCATTGCCTGCCGCGCTGATCGGCGCGCGCGAAATGGGTTTTACCATCATCTCGATTTCCATTTCGCTGGTGGCCGTGTTCATCCCGATCTTCTTCATGCCGGGCGTGATCGGCCTGCTGTTCCATGAATTCGCCGTCGTGGTGGGATTGTCGATCCTGGTATCGGCCGTGGTGTCGCTGACGCTGGTGCCAATGCTGGCCAGCCGCCTGCTGCCCGAGCACAAGCATGACGAAGAAGAAAAAACGTTCATCGGGCGCCATTTCGAAGCCGGATTCAGCAAGCTGCGCAACGGTTATGTGCGCACGCTGGACATTGCACTGGCCCACCGCAACGTGGTGCTGCTGGTGGCGCTGGCCACGTTTGGCCTGACCATCTACCTGTACATCACGATTCCCAAAGGCTTTTTCCCGGAAGAAGACCTGGGCCAGATCCGCGTGAATACCGAGGTGGCGGAAGATGCGTCCACGGCCCAGCTGTTTGCGCTGCAGGAAAAAGCTGCAGCTGCCATTAAGGCCGATCCGAATGTGCAGGACGTCGTGTCATTCACCGGCGCCGGCACCAGCGGGCGCATGTTCCTGCTGCTCAAGCCACGCAGCGAGCGCAAACCCATGCCGGCGGCGCTGGAAAGCTTGCGTAAAGCTACGCGCGCCATTCCCGGCATCACTGTCTACATGGCCCCGGTGCAAAACCTGCAACTGGGTGGGCGCCAGAGCAAAAGCCGCTACCAGTACACTTTGCAGAGCGTCACCGGCGGCGAGATCGGCAACTGGGCCAGCGAGTTCCTCGAGCGGATGAAGAAGGATGCGCGTTTCCGCGATGTCACCAGCGATTCGCAGAACAGCGGCTTGCAGGCGTCGCTCGACGTCGACCGCGACAAGGCCAATACGCTGGGCGTGTCGATGGCCGATATCCGCACCGCGCTGTACGCCGCGTTCGGCGAGCGCCAGGTGTCGACCATTTATACGAGTGCCGCCAGTTATTACGTGATCATGGAAGTGGCCGAGAAGGATCGCCAGTTCGACGATGCGCTGTCGAAACTGTCGGTGCGCAGCAAAACCGGGCAACTGGTGCAGCTGTCGAGCATTGCCAGCGTGAAACGCACGGTCGGTCCGCTGGCCATCAATCACCAAGGGCAACTGCAGGCCATCACGCTGTCGTTCAACCTGGCGCCGGATGTGCCGCTGGGTGACGCCACGGCTGCCATCGACCAGATGGGGCAGGACATGAAACTCCCGGCGGCGATCATCACAAAATATGGCGGCGATGCTGCCGTGTTCCAGGATTCGCAGTCGAGCCAGCTGATTTTGATCGTGGCCGCACTCGGCGTGATTTATATCCTGCTGGGCGTGCTGTACGAAAGCTTCATCCACCCGCTGACCATTCTCGCCGGCTTGCCATCGGCCGCCGTGGGGGCGCTGCTGACGCTGCGCATTTTTGGCCTCGACCTGACGATGATTGCCATCATCGGCATCCTGATGCTGATCGGCATTGTCAAAAAGAACGCCATCATGATGATCGACTTCGCGCTCGACGCGCAGAGAAATGGCGGCATGACGCCACCGGAGGCGATTCGCGAAGCGTGCGTGCTGCGCTTCCGGCCGATCCTGATGACCACGCTGGCCGCGCTGATGGGTGCGCTGCCAATTGCGCTGGGCCTGGGCGCCGGCGCCGAATTGCGCCAGCCGCTGGGCCTGGCAGTCGTGGGTGGCCTGCTGTTTTCGCAAGTAATTACGTTGTACATCACGCCGGTCATCTATTTGTTCCTGGACAAATACAGTGGCAGCGGGCCCATGACGGATGCAGCGTTGGCGCAGCACGACAGAGAGGTGCAAACACTCCCGACAGCCAAGCATCCGGCGCTGGAACCGGTACACTGAGCGCAAGTACTGATACACCTTGTAACAACCGTCAGGGCCGCGTTCTTGTAAGCTGGCACGGATTAACATGGACGCTGCGTAACGACGGCGTGTCCACAAAACGTTTAGACTGCGGCACTGTGCCTGTTTTTGCCCTGAAGCTTCTGGAAAGTTTGTACCATCTTGCGCGACCACTCCCATCACTCGGCCGACGATACCGACATTTGCTCCCATTGCGGCCAGCCCATGCCTGGCACGCAAGAGCCGGCGTATGGCGAGCGCAAGGCCAACCGCACCGGCCTGATCGTTACGGTCCTGCTGCACTTGCTGGTCGTGTTGATTTATTTCCTGCAGCCGAACCCCGAAAAGGCCGCCAAGCCGCCGGCTGGCGGCGAGATGGTCTGGATTGCCCCGCTGCCGGAAGGCAAACCGAAACAGCAGCGCCAGGCCCAGGCGCCGCGTAAATCGGTGGTCAAGCCGACCAAGCCGCAGCCGGTGAAGGTCAAGCGCCTGCCGAACACGATTACCATCCCGAACGAGCGCCCAATTCCGGTTGTCGTCGAGCACACCGAGCCTAAAAAAATCGAGAAGCCGGCCCCGCCGGAAATGGATATGGCTGCTGCCATCGAGGCACGCCGGGCTCAGCGTGGTGCGCCGACGCCGAGCAATAGCGAGGCCACGGAGAGCGACGATGCGCGCGCCAACCGGATTGCCATGGCGAATATCGCCTCGGCCAATGGCAAGAGCCGCGGCGATGACGACGATGGCGGTGGTGGCATGTTCACCATCTCGAACCAGACGTTTAACAGTGCCGACGTGAAATTTCGCGGCTGGAACCAGAATTTCAAGCGCAAATGGCTGACCTCGACGACAGTGACGCTGGGTTCGAATCCGGATATGGAAACTGCCATCGTGAACAAGTTTATCGAGATGATCCGCAAGGAAAAGAAGGGCGATTTCGAATGGGATTCGCGCCGCCAGCAGCGCGTGGTGCCGCTCAGTGCGCGGGTGGAAGATACAGCCGAACTGAAGGCTTTCCTGTTCAAGGAGCTGTTCCCGGACTATAAACCGCCGCGGCGTTAAAACGCGCGTGCATAAAAAAACCGCCACCCGGATTAACTTCCTGGTGGCAGTTTTTTCAAGTCGTTTTAAATCAGGCGCGCGGCTTTAACAGTCGTGCGATATCGCGGGCAAAATACGTCAGCACGCCGTCGGCGCCCGCGCGTTTGAATGCCATCATCGATTCCATCATGACTTTGTCGTGATCGAGCCAGCCGTTTTGTGCGGCAGCTTTCAGCATCGCGTATTCGCCACTGACCTGGTACGCAAACGTCGGCACCTTGAATTCATCCTTGACGCGGCGCACGATATCGAGATACGGCATGCCGGGTTTGACCATCACCATATCGGCGCCTTCAGCCAGGTCCAGCGCTACTTCGCGCAGCGCTTCATCACTATTGGCCGGATCCATCTGGTACGTGTTTTTATCGGCTTTGCCCAGGTTCGCGGAGGACCCGACAGCATCGCGGAACGGACCATAAAACGCCGATGCATACTTGGCCGAGTACGCCATGATGCGGGTGTGAATGTAGCCGCCATCTTCCAGTGCGGTACGAATGGCGCCGATGCGGCCATCCATCATGTCCGACGGCGCCACGACATCGACGCCAGCTTCCGCATGCGTCAGCGCCTGGCGAATCAGCATGGCGATGGTTTTTTCATTGACGATATAACCGTTTTCGTCCGGCAGGCCATCCTGGCCGTGGGTGGTGTACGGGTCGAGCGCAACATCGGTCAGCAAGCCCAGTTCCGGGAACTTCGCTTTCAAGGCCCGGATGGCGCGCGGTACCAGCCCGTCCGGATTGGTCGCTTCGACGCCATCGTACGTTTTCAGCGATACATCGACGACCGGAAACAGCGCCAGCACCGGGATGCCGAGGTCGACGCAATCCTGCGCCACTTCCAGCAACAGATCGACCGATACGCGTTCCACGCCCGGCATTGACGACACTTGCTGGCGCTGGCCTTCGCCGTCGAGAATGAAGACCGGGTAGATCAGGTCGGACGCAGTGATGGTATTTTCACGCATCAGCGCGCGCGAAAACGGATCGCGGCGCATGCGGCGTGGGCGGACGGCGGGGTACTGAGCGTGGGGAATGTGCATGGTCAATCCTGAAAGTTATTCGGGGGCAGGGCCCGGGGCAACTTCGTCGCCTGGCACTTCTTCACCTGCATCGTCATCTTCGTCCTGGTCGAGTCCCATCAGCGACAAAATCTTGTCGTTGGCTTCTTCGATACCGACCCGCTTCAATGCCGAAAACAGCTGCACCGTGAACGGAAAACCTTCGCCGTCTTCATCGACATAACTTTCCAGCATCGCACGCGCCGAGCGCAGCGCATTGGTCGATTCATTGCGATTGAGTTTATCGGACTTGGTGAGAATGCAGTGAATCGGCTTGCCGGTGGGGGCAAACCATTCGAGCATCTGTACATCGAGATCGGTGAACGGGCGGCGCGAATCCATGATCAGCACCAGGGCCGCTAATTGCTCGCGGCGCTGAACATAATCGCCCAGCAGCTTTTGCCAGTGCAATTTGGCCGAACCGGAGACTTCTGCGTAACCGTAACCGGGCAAATCGACCAGCAGTGCTTCGATTTCATCGACGATGGTCGCATCCTTCCGGTGCTGGGCGATATGGGCGCCGCCAATCGAAAAATAGTTAATGTGCTGGGTACGGCCAGGGGTTTTCGACGCAAACGCCAATCCCTTCTGGTTCGTCAGGATATTAATAGCGGTCGATTTGCCCGCATTGGAACGACCGGCAAAAGCGATTTCCGGCACCTGAGTGGTCGGTAAATCGCGCAATTGGTTCACGGTCGTAAAGAAGCGGGCTTGCCAGAGTTTGGACATGGAGGGAGATGAGGTGAAAAATGCAACAAATGAGGCGGAGAGCGAAGGCAGCTATTGTACAATAAGGATGGTATGCCTTCCCGCTTGGGTGGATAAAGGCAGATGCAGTGTAGATCCAGGAACCATTTCTCAGACTCTTTCAGGGTGCTTGAATGAATCGTGCGTTTTTACCGCTTGTTGTCGCGCTACTGTTGAACACCGCGGCATTTGCCGCCACGCCGGCCGCCGTCGCCGTCAAGCCTGATCCCGCGAAAGGCGCCGCCCTGTATGACAGCGGCGACACGGCCCGCAATCTCCCGGCCTGTGTCACCTGCCACGGCGCGGCTGGTAATTCGACAATGGCCGCCAATCCAAAACTGGCTGGTCAAAACCCCACATATCTTTACAAGCAACTGGTCGATTTCACGACGCCTGCGCGCGTTAATCCGATCATGTCGATGTATGCCAAGTCGCTGACCGACGCTGAAAAACATGATATCGCGGCATTTCTGGGCACGCAGGCGGCCAAACCCGGCGCGGCAAAGAACAAAGACACGGTCGATCTGGGCCGCAAGATCTGGCGTGGCGGCATCGCCGACAAGGGCGTTGCTGCATGTGCCAGCTGTCACGGCGCTGCCGGCGCCGGCATTCCGGTGCAATATCCACGCCTCGCCGGCCAGCACCAGGATTACACTTTGGCGCAACTGGTCGCATTCAAGGATAATAAGCGCAGCAACAGCGTGCAAATGACGACACTGGCCAAGCGCCTGTCGGACGATGAAATGAAAGCCGTGGCCGACTATATCGCCGGCGTGAAATAACGCGGCGTCAAATCAGGAAGATAAAAGGGCAGCCGCGCAAGGGGACTGCCCTTTTTGTTAATTGGGAAGTCGAATGAGCACCACTGGAATTGAACTTCACACGCGGCGCCGCTGGCTCGACGACACCGTCGAACTGGTATCGTCGATGCGCTTTGCCATCAGCATGCTGGTGATCCTCGCGATCGCTTCCATGATCGGCACGGTCATGAAACAAAATGAGCCGGCGCCGAATTACATCAATCAGTTCGGCCCGTTCTGGGCGTCGGTGTTCGATAAATTCAGTTTATATGCAGTGTATTCGAGCTGGTGGTTCCTGCTGATTCTGGTCGCCCTGATTTCATCGACAGCGCTGTGCATCACCCGCAATGGCCCCAAAATGCTGCGTGATATGCGCAGCTGGCGCGACAATGTGCGCGAAGATTCGCTGCGCAATTTTCACCACAAGGTCGAATGGACTGCGGGCGTCAAACGCAGCGCGTTGGCGCAGCAGACTGTGCAGCGCTTGAACGACGCCGGTTACCGCGCAAAAATCGTCGATAAAGGTGAAGGCACCCTGGTGGCTGCCAAAAAGGGCGCTGCCAACAAGCTCGGTTATATCTTTGCCCATACCGCCATCATTGTGATTCTGGTGGGCGGCATGCTCGATTCCGACTTACCGATCCGCTTCCAGGAATATTTCCTCGGCAAAAGTGCCTACACCGGCGGCGGCTTGGTCGCGCAGATCCCGGCGCAGCACCGTCTGAGCGTCGATAACCCTACCTTCCGCGCCAATACCGGCATTCCGGAAGGGCAGGCCAGCGACACGGCCATCATTGCGCGTGCCGATGGCATCCTGGTGCAGCCGCTGCCATTCACGATCAAGCTGAACAAATTTATCATCGACTTTTATTCAACCGGCATGCCGCGCTTGTTTGCCAGTGAAGTCGTGATCCGCGACCATGAGACGGGCAAAACCTTCCCTGCCACCATCAAGGTCAATGAGCCGCTGATTTACCGCGGCGTGGCCGTCTACCAGAGCAGCTTCGACGATGGCGGCAGCAAGCTGAAGCTGACCGGCTTTCCCATGACCGGGCCGGATGCCACAGCCTTTCCGTTCGCCGGCGAAGTCAACAGCACGACCGACCTGCAGCGTGGTGGCTACACCGTTGAATGGTCGGCATTTCGCGCCTTCAACGTGGAAAACACCCAGGCTGGTGCCGATCTGCGCGCCGTCAGCAAGGGGCAATCGTTCAGTCAGCAATTTGCTCAGGGCCTCGACAAGCACTCCGGCTCGGCCGCCAAGAATGCTAACAACAAGGATCTGAAAAACGTCGGTCCGAGCGTGCAATACAAGCTGCGCGACAAAACTGGCCAGGCACGTGAATACATGAATTACATGCAGCCAGTCACGCTCGACGGCGCCCAGGTATTTTTGGCCGGCATGCGTACCGACCCGTCGCAGAACTTCAGCTTCCTGCGCATTCCCGCCGACGACAAACATGGCGTGGGCGAATGGATGTTGCTGCGCGCCGCGCTGGCCGACCCGGCTCTGCGCATGGCTGCAGCTCGCAACTACGCCGCGCGAGTGTCCCCGAGCGGCGGTGCGCCTGCATTGACGGCGCAACTGGCAACCTCCGCAGAAAAGACGCTGACGATTTTTGCCGGCGCTGGCGACGCAGGCAGCGATGGCGGTTTTGTCGGCGTGGCAAAATTTCTCGAAAAAATTCCCGCTGCCGAGCAGGAACGCGCGGCCGACCTGTTCATGAAGATGCTTAACGGCGTGATGTGGGAACTGTGGCAGGCCGCCCGCGCACGCGCCGGGCAAGCACCGGTCGCAGGCGACGCGCAGCATGGCCGCTTCCTGCAGCTGTCGATGAATGCGCTGTCGGACAATGTGTTTTATGCCGCACCGGTCTACCTGCAACTCGACGATTTCACCGAGGTCAAGGCGTCGGTGTTACAAGTTACTCGCTCGCCCGGCAAGAAAGTGGTTTATCTTGGCTGCGTGTTGCTGATCCTTGGCGTGTTTTCCATGTTTTATGTACGGGAAAGGCGCTTGTGGGTATGGTTGACCGACACCGCCGACGGCTCGCACGCACTGATGGCCATGAGCAGCCAGCGCAAGACCCTCGATTTTGAACACGAATACACGACGCTGGCAGCCACACTGCCGCAACGCGCGTAGGAGACCATGATGCAACTGACAAGCACCGAAACATATGTCCGTCCGGAAGGCTATTTCCGACGCCTGGGATCCCTCGACTGGCTGTTTGGCGCCGGTCTTCTGGCCGCAGCACTGTTCGCGTTGAGTCGCTACGGCGCGTTCATGGACGTTTATGAAAAAGCGATTTTGCTGGCTGCCGTGCCGACCTTCGCCACGCTGGGCTGGCACTTTAAATCGGTGCGCTGGCTGATGCCGCTGGTCGCCGTGCTGTCGTTGATTGCCATCGCCACCTACGGCGGTTCGCTCGACATGGCGAACAAAAAATTCCTGCTGAAATACATGCTGTCGAGCCAGTCGGCCATTTTGTGGATGAGCGCGCTGTTCGTGTTTTCCACGGTGTTTTACTGGATCGGTTTATTGGCGCGTTCGCCTGCAGGCGCTTCCATCGGCTCGAAACTGTGCTGGGCCGCAGTGGTGCTGGGTTTCACCGGCATGATGGTGCGCTGGTACGAGTCCTACCTGATTGGCAGCGACGTCGGCCACATCCCGGTCTCGAACCTGTACGAAGTGTTCATTCTGTTTTCGATGATCACCGCACTGTTTTATTTGTATTACGAGCAGCACTACAACACCCGCCAGCTGGGTGCGTTTGTGTTGCTGGTGATCACTGCCGCGGTTGGCTTCCTGCTCTGGTACACGGTTTCGCGCGATGCTGCCGACATCCAGCCGCTGGTGCCGGCACTGCAGAGCTGGTGGATGAAAATTCACGTACCGGCCAACTTTATCGGCTATGGCACGTTCGCGCTGGCCGCCATGGTCGGCGTGGCTTACCTGCTGAAATCGCACGGTATTTTCGAGGATCGCCTGCCGCCACTGACCGTGCTGGACGACGTCATGTACAAGGCCATTTCAGTCGGCTTTGCTTTCTTCACGGTGGCCACCATTCTGGGCGCGCTGTGGGCGGCGGATGCGTGGGGCGGCTACTGGTCGTGGGATCCGAAAGAAACCTGGGCGCTGATCGTCTGGCTCAATTACGCGGCCTGGCTGCACATGCGCCTGATGGCCGGCCTGCGCGGCCGCGCGGCAGCCTGGTGGGCGGTGGTTGGCTTGCTGGTGACGACGTTCGCTTTCCTGGGTGTGAATATGTTTTTATCCGGCCTGCATTCTTACGGCAAACTTTAAGCGCCGTCGTGCCTTCAGCTGAACTCCTGTAAATGGTGTACTGTTAAGCGAAATCAACACGCTTTCCACCATTGCCGGAGTTTTCCATGCTGATCAAACGCAGTTCCTCGCACGCCGTCCCGCTCGGCTCCGAGATTACCCCCCAGGCCATCTATGAAGAGCGGCGCCAGTTCATTGCGAAAATGGCGCTGGGCGCCGTCGCTGGCAGCGCGCTGTGGGAAATGGCCAATCGCGAAGCCTTTGCCCAGACACCTGCTGGCGCCAAGCTGGCGGCACGGCGCAATCCTGCCTATTCGCTGGCCGAGACGCTGACGCCGGTAAAAGACGCCACTACTTATAACAATTACTACGAGTTCGGTACCGATAAAAGCGATCCGGCAGAAAATGCGCACACGCTCAAAACGCGGCCATGGACCGTGTCGATCGAAGGCGAAGTCAAAAAGCCGATGACGCTCGATATCGACAGTCTGATGAAACTCGCGCCGCTGGAAGAACGCATTTATCGCCTGCGTTGTGTCGAAGGCTGGTCGATGGTCATTCCATGGGTCGGTTATTCGCTGTCGAACCTGATCAAGAAGGTCGAGCCGACCGGCAATGCCAAATACATCGAATTCACCACGCTGGCCGACAAGACGCAGATGCCCGGCATTCGCAGTCGCGTGCTGGAATGGCCGTACGTGGAAGGCTTGCGCATGGATGAAGCGATGCATCCGCTCGCGCTGTTGACGGTCGGTATGTATGGCCAGGTGCTGCCGAATCAGAATGGCGCGCCGGTGCGCATGGTACTGCCGTGGAAATACGGTTTCAAATCGGCCAAGTCGATTGTCAAGATCCGCTTTTTGAAAGAACAGCCGCGCACCGCGTGGAATGTCTCGGCGCCGCAGGAATACGGTTTCTATTCGAACGTGAATCCGACGGTGGATCACCCGCGCTGGTCGCAGGCAAGTGAGCGCCGGATTGGCGAAGACGGTTTCTTCAAAAAGAAACGCGAAACGCTGATGTTCAACGGCTATCCGGAAGTCGCGTCGCTGTACGCCGGCATGGATCTGAAGAAGTTTTTCTGATCCATGGCGTTCAATCCGACACCCAAACAATTCAAGGGCATCAAGGCTGCCCTGTTTATCCTGGCGCTGATTCCGTTCTTGCGGATGGTGTATCTGAGCGTGATGGGGGCGGTGACCGATCCGCTTGAATTCATCACGCACAGCAGCGGTGACTGGACGCTGTATTTCCTGGTCATCACTTTGAGCGTGACCCCCATCCGGCGCATTTTCAAATTGAACTGGCTGGTGAAATTACGCCGGATGTTCGGGCTGTATGCGTTTTTCTACGCGTTCCTGCACTTCACCGCGTTCCTGTGGTTTGACCATTTCTTCGATATTGCGGCGATGTGGAAGGATGTACTGAAGCGACCGTTCATTACCGTCGGCTTTATCGCATTCGTGCTGTTGATTCCACTGGCGGCCACCAGTACCAACGCGATGATCCGCAGACTTGGCGGCAAGCGCTGGCAATGGCTGCACCGGCTCATTTATATCATCGCGCCGCTTGGCATCCTGCATTACTGGTGGATGAAAGCGGCCAAGAACAATATTGGTCAGCCGCTTATTTTCGGGATCATTGTGGCGGTTTTGCTGGCGCTGCGGGTGTACTGGAAGGTATTCCCCGCGAAGGCGGGGATCCATAGCAGGTAACCCGCCTCGCTTTAGTACGCACTATCGAAGCGGCGCAGGATTCGATGTTGTTTGACGTGCGATAGATCCCCGCCTACGAGGTTGTTGCAGAACCGTTTGGTGCGCAGTACTTCCGAGGAGCCGTCCGCCAGCTTATTGCGTGACGGTATTCGTATTCCAGACCTGGAAGCGGTTCTCGGTGCGGCAAATCGTCACCCATTGGT
>JALYUM010000170.1 GCA_030853745.1 Pseudomonadota bacterium
CCTGGGGCTTGCAGCCAGGCGCGCAGGCGCCGGCCCGGCCCGCGCGCGGCAGCCGGCGCTTCCAGTTGCGGCATCAGGCGCGCCAGCGCGCGCTCCGGGTCCAGACCTGCTGGAAGCGGGCCTTCCGTTTCCAGCAGCGTGCGCTGCCAGGCCAGATCTGCGCGGCAGACGGCGCAGCCGCGCAGGTGCTCCTGCACGCGCTGCGCTTCGGCTTCATCGAGCGCACCAGACGCATACCAGGGCAGCAAATCCTGTAGCGCCTGGTGCTCGGTTTCGCTCATTGTGCTTGGGGTACTCATTGTATTTCTTCCCTATGCTCGGACAGCATGTCCTTTAGCTTCTGCCGGGCGTGGAACATGCGCGTTTTTACCGTGTTCACGGGGCAGCCCATGGTCTCGGCGATTTCCTGGTACATCATGCCGTGGTAATAGGTCAGGCTCACCACCACGCGCTGTTCCACCGGCAGCTTGTCGAGCGCGCGGCCGACGCCGCGCTGCAACTGGCGCGCTGCCAGCGCATGCTCCGGCTGGGCCCCGGCCGGAGCATGTTCATCCTCCTGCTGCTCCAGCGGTTCATCGAGTCGATGCACAGCCTTCAAACCCTGCCGATAGGCGATGCCAAACACCCAGGTAGACAGCTTGCAGCTGCCGTCAAAGGTATCGGCCTTCTGCCACACCACCAGCATGGTGTCGTTGATGATCTCTTCGATCAGCGGCACATTGCGCGTCAGGCGGTCCAAAAACCGCGCCAAACGGGGGAAATAAGCGCGATACAGCGCCTGGAAAGCGAGCCTGTCGCCGTCCCTGATCCGCCTTACCAGGCGCATTTCATCCAGCTCGTCCGACACACCCACCCCAATCCGCATGCAAATTCTCCTTCGACCCGGTATATACGCAGCCGAGGAAAAAAGGTTCTACGCAAACGCAAAAATATATTTCTCACCGGATGTTGAACCACTTTGGCACGGGAAGGTATAGACAGCAACCACATTAACGGATGAATCAGCCAGCGTGCTTGCCTCGCCCCCCTCCCTGTTCTGCGGCCCGGCCCTGTTGTTGCCGGACCTGGCCGCCGTGGCGCGCCTGTTGCTGCTCGCGCCCGTGCTCGAAGAGTGGATCCTGCGTGCAGGCTTGCAGGAGTGGCTGCTGTGTCGGACCGCACCCATGCCAGCGCTGCTGGCCAGTGCCGCCGTCTTCAGCACCCTGCATCTCGGATCGGGCCCGGCGGCAGCGGCGCTGGTGTTCTGGCCCGGGCTGTTGTTTGGCGCAGTGTACCAGCGCTGGCGGGACTGGCGCCTTTGCGTGCTGCTGCACAGCTTGTGCAATGCCTTCGCGATCACTGTTTGTGGACCTGTTTTTGCACCGCATTTTGCACCTTACTTTGTACCTTGAGCTAACTGGAGACCCGATGAAAAGAATTCGACCGCCCCACGGCCGTGCGTTATACGCGGCCGGCATATGGGCCTTGCTGACGCTCGGCGCATCGGCGCAAGCCGCCGACGCGCTCAACGGCAAGAGCCTGTACCTGAACGGCCCGGTATCCGGCGGCACCTCCTGCGCGTCCTGCCATGGCGCGTCACCGGCCAGCAACGTGAGCGGCGTCCGCGCGGCGGCCAACAATCCCGGCGTGATCAGCAACGCCTTCGCCGCCAACCGCGGCGGCATGGGCTCGCTTTTCAACGGCAAGTTCAGCGC
This sequence comes from Pseudomonadota bacterium, assembly GCA_030853745.1. Lineage (GTDB taxonomy): Bacteria > Pseudomonadota > Gammaproteobacteria > Burkholderiales > Burkholderiaceae_D > JALYUM01. The sequence goes on from JALYUM010000170.1 coordinate 1,695, forward strand.
GGCGGAAATCGGCGACCTGGCAGCCTTCATCGGAAATCCTGACGTGACTTCCGCGCCGGCGGCAACGCTGACGCCGGCCACGCTGGCCTTCGGCGGCACCACCGTCGGGCAGACCAGCACTGCACTGAGCACGACACTGACCAATAGCGGCAACGCGATGCTCACGATCAGCACGGTGGCCGTGGGCGGTGCCAACCCGGGCGACTTCGCCATCAGCGGCGGCAGCTGCACCGCCGGCACCAGCGTGGCGGCAGGCGCCAGCTGCAACGTGCAACTGGCATTCCGTCCGACTGGCGCTGGCGCGCGCGGCGCTGCGCTCAATATCAGCCACAACGCCACGGGTGCCGCCAGCGGCGTGGCGCTGAGCGGCACCGGCAATGCAGTCGCCACCGCCACCGTTGCGTTGTCCGCGAACGCCCTGAACTTCGGCGCGCTGCTGACCGGCAGCGCGGCGCCCGCACAGAGCATGACAGTGAACAACGCCGGCCAGGCGGCGCTGACGTTCAGCGGCATCGGCCTGTCCGGCGCCAATGCCGCCATCTTCACGCTCGGTGGCAGCTGCGCCACCGCCACCGCCGTACCAGCAGGCGGCAGCTGCACCGTCACGGTGGTCGCCACGCCCACCACGGCCGGCCCGTTTTCAGCAAACCTGAATCTGGCCTCGAACGCCAGCAACGGCAACATCGCGGTCAGCCTGGCGGGCAGCGCCAGCACGGCGGCGCCTGCACTGTCGGCCAGTCCGACTGCAGTTTCCTTCGGCGCGCAAACGGTTCGCGCTGGCGCTGCCACGCAAACCGTGGCGGTCACCAACCGTGGCAACGTGCCGGTGACCTTTATCAGCATTGGCGTCAGCGGCGCATCGTCGGTGACCATCGGTAGCGGCGGCTGCGCCGGTACGCTGGCTGTCGCGGCCAGTTGCAATGTGCCGCTGGCCTTCGCACCCACCGCCGAAGGCAGTGTGAACGCAACCTTGTTGCTGCGCTCCAACGCAGCCGACGTGACGGTGGTTGTCGCTGGCGCCGGCACCCCTGCCTCGGTGGGGCGCCCTGCGCTGTCTGAAACCGGACCAGTCGCTTTTGCCGATACGCAGGTGGGCCAGCAGGCCGGCGCGCGCCGCATCACGCTGAGCAACAATGGCAGCGCCGCGCTGAAAATTACCGCCCTGGCACTGGGTGGCAGCAATCCGGGCGACTTCGCACTGGCCGGTACCTGCGCCGTCGGCGACAGCGTCAGCCCCGGCGCCAGCTGTACCATCGACGCCAGCTTCAAGCCTACCGTCACGGACGCCCGCAGCGCCGACCTGGTGCTGATGACCGATGGCGGCACGCAACTCGGCCTGCGCCTCAATGGTATTGGCCTGGCAGTGCCAACCACCACGCCGTCCCTGAGCACCAGTCCGCAAGCCTTCGACTTCGGCAGCGCCACTGTCGGTAATACCGGCCCGCTCAAGCGCTTCACGCTGACCAATGCCGGCAGTGCGGCGCTGACCATCAACAACGCCAGCTTCAGCGGACCCTACGCAGTTGCCGCCGACACCAAAGCCTGCGGCGCGTTCCCGCTGACGCTGGCCGCCGGCGCCTCGTGCGATCTGCCGGTGCGCTTCACCCCGACCACCGCCGGCGCTGCCGGCGGCAACCTCACGCTGCAAGCGACTGGCGCCAGCTGGAACATTGCACTGAGCGGCCAGGGCGCGGCATCGGTCGTCGTCAGCGGCAAGTCGCAGAACCGTGGTGGTGGCGGCTGCTCTGCCGCCCAGGATGGCAATGATCCGATGCTGGCGCTGCTGGTGGTGCTGGCGGCCGGTGTGCTGTTATGGCGCCGCTACAAGTCGCGCGCGTCTGCCGTGGCCGGCACGCTGGCCAGCGTTGCCGCTTGCGCAATGCTCGCGCTGCCGCTACCAGCGTACACGCTGGAAACCGGCACGCCCGCGCCAGCCTTCACGCTGAGCGGCCCGGACGGCCCCGTCAAGCTCGATCAGTACCGGGGAAAACTGGTATACGTCGATTTCTGGGCCTCGTGGTGCGGTCCCTGCCGCCAGTCCTTCCCGTGGATGAACGAGATGCAGGCGCGCTACGGCAGCCAGGGTTTGCAAATCGTCGGTATCAATGTCGATGCCAAGTCCGATGATGCGCGCAACTTTCTCAGCACCACGCCGGCCCGCTTCGCCATCGCCTTCGATCCCAGCGGTGCCACGCCGCGCGCCTACGGCGTCAAGGGCATGCCCAGCAGCGTGCTGATCGGCCCGGACGGCAAGGTGCTCTATGAGCACAGCGGCTTTCGTGCCGCCGACCGCGAAGCGCTGGAAAGCCGCATCAAGACTGCACTGGGAGCGATGAAATGAAGACGCCCACCTCGATACGAACCGTGCTCGCGCTGTGCGCCACCGTGGCCGGCTTGTCCGGCTGCGCGCTGCCATCGGTGCAGCCGTGGGAAAAAGGCCAGCTGGCGCGTCCGGACATGCTGATCCAGGGCGATGGACTCGCCACCCGCTTCAACGAACACATCTACGCCAGCAAGGAAGCCGCCTCTGGCGGCAGCGCGGTTGGCGGCGGCGGCTGCGGCTGCAACTGACAAGGAAAACCATGGATCAAAACAAACAGCCTTCGGCAGGACAAGCACTGTTGGCGGCGGCCCTGTTGCTGTCGGCAGGAGTACACGCCGAGACGCCGCCCGAGCGTGCCGCCATCAGCGTCAAATATCTGGACTACAAGGAAAACCAGCGGGGCCTGGACCGGATTCGGGTACACGCCCCGTCCATCTCGGTGCTGGCGCCTGTGGCAGGAGATTGGGCCATTGCCGCCAGCGCGACCACCGACGATGTCTCCGGCGCCTCGCCTCGCTACCATACGGCGGTCTCAGGCGCCTCGCACATGCACGATCTGCGCAAGGCGGGCGATGTCGCCGTCACGCGCTATCTGCCCGGCGGCACCGTCAGCGTGGGCGCGGCGTTCTCCACCGAGCATGACTATCGCTCGCGCGCCCTCTCGCTGCAAGGCACGGTAAACAGCGATGACAAGAACACCACCTGGGCCTTTGGCGTGGGCGGGTCGGATGATGCCATCAATCCGGTCAACCGCATCGTCGCAAATGAAGGCCGCCAGACCGTCAATGTGCTGGCCGGCGTGACGCGCGCGTTCACACCGGTCGATATCGGCCAGTTCACCTACACCCGCAGCAGCGGCCATGGTTATTACTCCGATCCGTACAAGCTGGTCGACAACCGGCCGCGCAAGCGCGATCAGGATACGCTGCTGGCGCAGTGGAACCACCGTTTCGTGGGGGGCGATGCCACCAGCCGCTTGAGCTACCGCTATTACCGCGACACCTTCGGCGTCAGCGCGCATACGCTGTCGGCGGAGTGGGTGCAGTCGCTGGCCGGCGGCTGGACGCTCACGCCAGCCCTGCGCCTGTATTCGCAGCGGGCGGCCCAATTCTATTTCGACCCGGTCTACGGCGCCCAGACCGGTGCGCCCTTCCCGCCCGGCTATGTGTTTGGCGGTTCGGCCTTTACCTCGGCCGACCAGCGCCTGTCCGGGTTTGGCGCCGTCACGGCCGGCATCAAGGTCGCCAAGCAGATTGACCAGGACTGGAGCGTTGATCTGAAGCTGGAGCGCTATGAGCAGCGCGGCGCTTGGCGCGCGTTCGGCAAAGGCAGTCCGGGCCTGGCGGCGCTGCGCGCCAATAGTGTGCAAATCGGTTTCACGCGACTGTGGTAGACGAGATCCACAGCATCACCTTCACCGCCATGGGCAGCAGCTGCGAAATTCGCGTGGCGGCTGGACATGGCGATGCGGCACGCCTGATCGCCGCACCGGCCATCGCCGAAGTACGCCGGATTGAAAAAAAATATTCGCGCTACCGCAGCGGCAGCATTATCAGCCGCATCAATGCCGCCGCAGGGCGGTCAGCGGTGGCATGCGACGGTGAGACGGCGGCGCTGCTGGCCTATGCCGACCGGCTGCACGCCGCCAGCCTGGGCCTGTTCGACATCACATCCGGCGTGCTGCGCAAGGTCTGGGATTTCCGCAACGGCGGCCTGCCCCGGCCCAGCGCCTTGAACCGGCTGCTGACCCTGGTCGGCTGGAACAAAGTCGTGCACGGCAATGCCACGGTGTTCCTGCCCCTGCAGGGTATGGAACTCGATTTCGGCGGATTCGGCAAGGAGTACGCCGTCGACCAGGCGGCCGGGGTGTTGGCAACGATGGGCGTGGAGCACGGCTACGTGAACCTGGGCGGCGACATGCGTTTTCTCGGGCCGCGTGCCGATGGCGATGCGTGGAGCATCGGCATCCAGGACCCGCGCGACATGTCGAACACGGTCGCGAGCCTGCCGATCAGCCGGGGCGCGCTGGCCACCAGCGGTGATTACGAACGTTTTATTGAAGTCGATGGCCGGCGCTACTGCCATGTGATCAATCCGCGCACCGGCATGCCGGTGTCGTACTGGCGCTCGATCAGCGTGGTGGCGCCGCTGGCGATCGCCGCTGGCAGCTGCACCACCACCGCCATGCTGATGGAGGAAGACGGACTCGATTTTCTCGACCGTTGCGGCATGGGCTATCTGGCCATCGACCACCACGGACAAATTTTTAGGAGAACCCCATGAAGTTGATTTTTAACTGGCTGTGCGCACTGATGCTGGCGGCTTGGCTGCCGTGTGCGCTGGCGGAAGATTTTTTACCGCCTGAGCAGGCCTTTGTGTTGAAGGCTGAACTGCGCGATGCGCATACCGTCGTGTTGCGCTGGGCCATCCCGCCGGGCTATCACCTGTATCGCGAGCGGCTGTCCTTCACCGGCCCCGGCGTGGGGCAGCCGCAGCTGCCTGCGGGGAAGAGCAAGTTCGATGAGAACTTCGGCAAGGAGATGGAGACGTATTACACCTCGCTGGCGCTGGACGTACCGGTCAGCGGCACTGCACCGTTTGACCTGACGGTCGGCTACCAGGGCTGCGCCGACGCGGGACTGTGCTATCCGCCCGTGGTGCTGACCTACACCGTTAATCCGGCAGCGCCCGGCGCGCTGACCGCGAAGACTGTCGAAGATGCTGGCGCTGCTGCTGGCAAGGACCGGGCTGGCGTCGGCCCCGGCACAGCTGCTGCCACCCCGGCCGCCGCCGAGGATGACACGTCCCTCGCACAGCGCACCTTGCAAAGCGGCAGCGTGTGGCGCATCGGCGGCGCTTTCCTGGTGTTCGGCCTGCTGCTGTCCTTCACGCCCTGCGTGCTGCCGATGGTGCCTATCCTGTCCTCCATCATCGTGGGCGAAGGTGGCGTGACACGCAAGCGCGGCCTGCTGCTGGCCGCCGCCTACAGCCTGGGCATGGCCCTGATCTACACCGCGCTCGGCGTGGCGGCGGGCCTGGCCGGTGAAGGCCTGGCCGGCGCCCTGCAAAAGCCCTGGGTGCTGCTGACCTTTGGCGCGCTGCTGTTCGCCCTGGCCCTGTCCATGTTCGATGTCTACCAGTTACAGCTGCCGGGATCCCTGCAAAGCCGCCTGAGCGAATCGAGCGGGCGCCAGAGCGGTGGCAAGCTGGTCGGTGTCTTCATCATGGGGGCATTATCTGCGCTGATCGTCGGCCCCTGCGTGGCCGGACCGCTGGCCGGCGCCCTGCTCTACATCAGCAAGACCGGCAATGCCGCCACCGGCGGCTGGGCGCTGTTCGCCATGGCTGCCGGCATGAGCGTACCGCTGCTGCTGACGGGCCTCTCGGCTGGCAGCCTGCTGCCGCGCGCCGGAGCCTGGATGAACAACGTCAAAAAAGTCTTCGGACTGCTGCTGATCGCGGTGGCAATCTGGATGATCGGTCCGGTCCTCTCGGTCAGGGCCAGCATGGCGCTGTGGGGCGGCTTTGCCATACTGTGCGCGGCCTTCCTGCATACCGGCGCAGTGCTGCCGAAAGGCGCGGGCATCGGCGCCTACGCAGCCCGGGCGCTCGGCGTGGTGATGCTCCTGGCAGGTGTGTTTGAACTGGTTGGCGCCGCCAGTTCGGGCACCGACGTGCTGCAACCGCTGGCGCATCTGCGCGGCGACGGCGCGGTGGCCGGCGCCCAGGCGGGCGCGCATGACGGCCCGCGCTTCGCCCGTATCCGCACTATCGCCGAGCTCGATCAGGTGCTGGCCAGCGCCGGCAAACCGGTCATGCTCGACTTCTACGCCGACTGGTGCGTGGCGTGCAAGGAGATGGAGCGGATGACCTTCTCCGACGGCCGCGTCGCCGCTGCCATGGGCGGCATGCAGCTGATCCAGGTCGATGTCACCGCCAACAATGCCGACGACCGCGCGCTGATGAAGCGCTTCCAGCTGTTCGGCCCACCCGGCATCATCCTGTTCGATGCCAGCGGCAAGGAAGTGTCGCAAGCGCGCGTGATCGGCTTCATGCCGCCCGAAACCTTCATGCGCCAGCTGCAGCGCACCGCCAGTTGACAGGAGCTTCCATGACCCACCACCGTCTTCTTATCCTCGGTTCCGGCCCGGCCGGCTACTCGGCCGCCGTGTACGCGGCGCGCGCCAACCTGCAGCCGACACTAATCACCGGCGTCGAACGGGGCGGCCAGCTGATGACCACCACCGACGTCGAAAACTGGCCCGCCGATCCGCTCGGCGTGCAGGGCCCGGAACTGATGGAGCGCTTTCGCCAGCACGCCGAACGCTTCGGCACGCACATGGTGTTCGACCATATCCACACTGCCCATCTGGAAGAAAAGCCGATCCGCCTGGTCGGTGATGGCGGCGAATATACCTGCGACGCGCTGATCATCGCCACCGGTGCCTCGGCCCAGTACCTGGGACTGCCGTCCGAGCAGGCGTATATGGGACGCGGCGTGTCAGCCTGCGCTACCTGCGACGGCTTCTTCTATCGTGGCCGTGAAGTTGCCGTCATCGGTGGCGGCAATACGGCGGTCGAGGAAGCGCTGTATCTGTCGAGTATCGCTTCGCGCGTAACGCTGGTACACCGGCGCGTTACATTCCGCGCCGAGCCGATACTGGTCGACCGTCTGATGGCAAAAGTGGACCAGGGCAGCATCGTGCTGAAGCTCAATGCCAGCTTGCACGAAGTACTGGGCGACGACAGCGGCGTGACGGGCGCCGCCCTGCGGCACCAGGATGGCGAGCTGGAACAGCTGCGCGTGCACGGCGTGTTTGTCGCCATCGGCCACAGGCCGAACACTGGCATCTTCGAAGGCCAACTGGCCATGCAAAATGGCTATTTGCGCACCCGCAGCGGCACCGAGGGCTTGGCGACCGCCACCTCCATCCCCGGCGTATTTGCAGCGGGTGATGTGCAGGACCATGTCTACCGCCAGGCCATCACCAGCGCCGGCACCGGCTGCATGGCAGCGCTGGATGCGCAGCGTTACCTGGAGTCTGCGCATATGCCAGCCGCACGGTGATGCGGTCGCTGGCGACGTGAATGACTTCGCCCAGCGCAAGAAAGCAGCGCCGGTCGCAAGGCTGGCGCCCCAGATACCGCGTTCACCAGCGGGCATGCTGGAAGCAAATCAGCAGTTCTTCTGACTCATGCTTTTGTGCGGTTTTTGGCCCGGGTTTCGTGGTTTTGAAAGATTTTCACGGTGTTGATAGGTGCGCCCGGCAATCAGGTCGGGCAAGTTACTGAGCAGTGCTGCAACCTTTCTGCCTATCTTTGCGCCAAGCAGAAGCGTGGGTAGCAAGGGCTTGAGCGTGGTGTGCGCATAGGCGTGCTCGATGCGTTTTTTGTCAGGTAAATCGGTATCGGCGTGGGCGGTGATGGCGACGAGAGCCTGCAGGTTGTCAAAGACGATCTTGGCGGCGACATCCTGGGCCACGACCTGCTGAGTCAATCCCGTGACATGCTCCAGACCGAGCCGATGCTTCAATCTTTTAAACGCTTCTTGTCAGGCGCAGGCAGCATGACGACCTGTTCGAGTGCCCCGGAACGCATGAACGTGCGTACGCAGGTGAAGCCGCTGGCGTTATTGACGCGCATGCAAAACTTGATGGTCCGGTCGTGGAGCACGGCGACGAGCCAACGGCAGACATACCTGCAATCGAGCAGCAGCAAGTCGTCCGGCGACAGTCGGTCGAGATGTTCGAACAGGAACTGGTGTTCACCGCGTTCGTGGACGTTATGCAAGGGGGCGGCAAGCATCAGGTCAGGCCCTGGAAGGAACAGGGCGAACAGGATCTGGTCAGCCAGCACGACGCGTTTAACATGGCTGGCGCGCAGATCGAAACGCATCGTCGAGGCGTCGGAGGCAACCAGACGCAGGCCGCGCCAGCGCGGCACGAACCGGTTCTGCTCGGCGCGGGCAATGAGCCAGTTGTCGGGAAGGAAACGGCTGTCAGGGACAGCTTTGCACGGGCCTGGGCGAACGCCCGCTCGGACAACTCGTCGACAACTGGGATTGCCTGCGAAGATGGGCCAAGAAGGTGTCCAGTTCGGCCTGGACGCTCATGTATATATTAGCTAAATGCATAAAATCTCTTAACTTGGGGGATTGGGCGGCGCCTACGACAGTTTTTATGCACAGACGCCGCTTGAAGGCACCGGCTATCGGATCTTCGAGGGGATGCCGTATTTCCTCCGGGATTTACGCCCGCAAGGTTTTCTGGGGTGGATGGCGCCGGGCAAGCACCGCGAGCTCAATTGCCTGCGGATATTTTGCGCTGGACCGACGAGCACGTTCTGAAATACATTGCTCGCTCCAGCGAGCAGGCAGCCGGCGATCTTATTGTCGGCAACGAGTCATATGCAAGGTATCTGGCAGATGTGTCAAAGATCAGCGCGACGATGATTCGTCAAAGCACGCGCGCGGAACGTTATCCCGATATGGCCCGGCACGCCATGCAGGGTGAGCCACCCGGCTCCTCCGCGGGCGGCGAACAGCCAAAGTTCACCGCTATCGTGGCAAGGGACGATGATGCACAGACGATCGAGCACGTCATCGTCAAATTTTCGCCACAGGTCGATGCGGCCAGCGGGCGGCGCTGGGGTGATTTGCTCATCTGCGAACATCTGGCGCTGGAAACCCTGGCCAGCTACCAGATTGCTGCAGCAAAAACCACCATTCTTGACGCTGGCGGCAGGGTCTTCCTCGAAGTCGTGCGCTTCGACCGGGTGGGCTTGCACGGGCGCCTGCCGATGGCGACTTTTTCAGCACTGGACGGTGATCTCGGCATGCTCGACCAGTCCTGGACCGCCGTGGCGCAGGAACTGGCGCGCCTCGGCCAGTTGTCCGCTGCGGATGTGCAGACCGTCGAGATACTAGACCTGTTCGGCGCACTGATCGGCAACACCGACAAACACCACGGCAATATCGCGCTGGCCTGGACGCTCGAGGAGCGCCACACCTTGCTTGCCGCTTACGACATGCTGCCGATGTTGTACCGGCCAAACGCCCATGGAGAAATTGTGCCGCGCGACTGGATGCCCGATGTTGGCGCCCGGCTCGCCCTTCAGCACCTGCCGCGATGCTGCCAGATGGCGCAGGATTTCTGGCGCCGCGTGCTGGCAGACGGCCGGATCTCGCAGGATTTCAAACACACCGTCGCCGCGCGTCACTTGCGCACGCTTCAGCAGGTGTGCATCACGGCGTCTCCCCCGCCCGCATCTGCCTGACCATCCGCCAGCACAATACCGCCAGCACCAGCACGCCGAGCAGCAGGACGCCCCACAGCACCGCGGTCCGGGCCGTTGCCGACCAGCCGGCGCGTTCGGCGGCCGAGCGATCCGGTGCGGCACCCCGTTGCTGGACCGCCGGGCCGGCGTGGGCTGTTGCCAGGCCCAGCAGTTCAGGTGCGCGGTAGCCGGGCGCCACGTCGGACAGCGCCGCCTGCGTGCCGGGCGCCTGGTCGCGTCCCACGGCGAGCGTGTACGGGCCGGCTTCGCGCGCGGCAAAAATCATTGTGGCCGGCAGCCAGCCGATGCGCAGCGATGGCGTACTGGTCAGGGGCGTCAGCGGACGCACCACCAGCCGGTCCACGGACGTCGGTGCGACCATCAGATCTGGCGGGGTGCGTACGCTGCCGTCTTTCTGGGCGATGCGGTAAAACGTGGTGCGCAGCAGCGGCGTGAATTGCCAGCGCGCGGCAGTGCGCGGAGCAGCTGCGCCCCGGATAGCCGGCAACTCGACGTAGTAGCCAACCTCGCTCGGGATGACCGTGCCGGTTTCGGTGAGCGGCATGGCGATATTGCGCAGCGGGACGGCGCGTCCGACCGGGTAGGCCAGATCGCCGGCAAATTCGCCGGGTTGCGGCGCAATCAGCAGCGTGTCGGGGGCGTAGGCCAGCGTCCCGGCCTGTTCGCGTTCGGCGACGACGGCGCCGAACATGCGCGGCTTGCCGTCGCGCCAGCGCAGGCGCACATAACGCATGGCGCGCGCGTCGAACGCAATGCGGTTGTTGGCCAGTGTGTCTTTGGCGCCGTTGCTCAGCCAGTCGAGCGGCGCGTCGGCCAGCCAATGCCAGGTTTGCAGATCGTCGCTGGACTCGATGACGACGCCGGCGCTGTAATTGTCCACGCCAGGCGGCGCCGTGAAAACCAGCGCGCTGACTTTCCCCTCCGGCGCGGCCTGGCCCAGGTCGATCAAGACACCCGCCAGCGCGCCGGCGGCAGTAGCTTTGCCGGGCTGGCTTTCCACCGACAACAAGCTACCGTCGGGCGCCGTGCGGATGGCCAGTCTGGCCCCGCTTGCGCCTTCCTCCGTATCCAGCGCAAACAATTTGGCCGGCGTGCTGCGTACGGTGGCACCGCGCTGCCCGAGCGGAAGCGTCAGCGCAAATGGCACCGGCCGGCCATGCGCATCGAACAGGCGCAGGTCGTCCAGCGTGCTGGAATGCGCATGCAGGTAGACGTCTTTCGGCAGGCGCAATTGCACCAGCGCGCCACTGCCCTGGAACTGCACCGGCAGCGTGTGGCTGTAAAAGGAAGCGGTGTCGGGCGCTGCTGCGGCGGCGCTGCAGCAGACCAGCGTCAACAGCAGCGCGCGTGGGCGCCAGCACGTCATCATCATCATGTTTCGCTCCGGGCAGGTTGTACAGGGTAAGGCGCCAGGTAACCGATGGCGACCATCATCAGGCCGACGCCGACAAACGACACGATGCGCGCGATGCTGCCGGTATTCGACAGGTCGACGATGAACAGTTTGACGACGACAATGCCCAGCAGCGCGGCACCCGGCATCCATAATTTGCGGGCCGCGTCGACTGCCAGCTTGCCGGCCCGGCGCATGACGAACAACGCCGACAGGCTCCAGAACAGCGACAGCATCGCCTGGATGAACACCGCGTCCGCCAGCGCGGAAACGTTGTAGTCGATGCCGAGAAAATGGGCGGCGGTGCGCACCAGGATCATGTTCAGCCAGCCCCACGCAGCGATGGCGGCAATGCGCGGCATCAGCGCAACGAGCGGCGGGCGCGGCGTTTTCTGCTGCGCTGTCTGCTGCGCTGTTTGGTGCACTTCCTGCGGCCACAGACGATAGCTGGCCAGCCACAGCAACAGCGCAAACGCGGTCGACAGATCGAGCGGATTCAACACCGGCAGATACGGCAGCGGCGCCATGGCGCCATCCTGCTGCAGGTTCCAGAACAGTGCCAGCAGCATGAACCAGCACGCTGCGGCTGGCACGATAAACTGGCGATACCATTGTGCCAGCGGCGCGACCGGCCAGCGTCCGGCGCGGCTGCGGGCAATCAGCCAGAACACGGCCAGCATCATCAGCCAGGCCGGGACAAAATGCGACCAGCTGCCACTGATGCGCCAGCCAGCTTCGCCGAGTAAATCCTGCTGCTCCGAATCGACCGCCAGCCAGCCGGCAATCAGGCGCGAGAACAATGGCCACAACATCAGCCATGGCATGCCGATGCGCAGCAGATGCAGGGCTTTGCACCACAGTGGCGCCATCGGCCACGGCCGCGCCTGCCAGTGGCGCAGCAGGAAGTCGCCGCACAGCCAGGTAAATGCCCACGCCAGCGCCTGTGCAGCCGTCGGCCAGGCGAATGCCGTGTACAGGGTGTCGAGCAACGCGCCCGATGCCAGCACAAGCGCGATCCAGCTGGTGATGCTGAACCAGCGCAGCGCCGGCCAGGCCAGGCGCCGCGTTGCCGGCAAGGCCAGCATGGCGCTGGCACCCACCAGCACGGTGTACAGCGCCACATGCAGCGCGCCGGCGCTGGCGTCGTACATGCGCGAAACGAGGTTCGGGTCGATCAGTTGTGCGAGGCCGACGGCTGCCGCCCACAACGCCGGTCCGCCGTACCAGGCCCCGGCGCAGGCGAGCAGACCGTGGCTGAGGCTGCGGTGGCGGTTGTCGTCGGACCGGAATACCCAGCTGGTAAGACCCGCGGCGAGCGCCAGCAGCGCGGCACCCAGCAGCATCGGTGCGACCTCGGAGCTGGCGAGCGTGGGCACAAATTCGATCCAGGCGCCCAGCTGCACCAGCAAGCCAAAACGCCAGGCCATGGCCCGGTTCTGGCGCAGGCCGATCCAGATCAGGCCGGCGCTTTCGAGTGCCCATGCAGCCGATGTCCAGGCGCCTGTCAGTGCCAACGGCAACGCCAGCGTGCCGAAGACAACGGCCAGCGCGACGAAGCTAGCAATCAACAGGCTGTAGTTGGCGCGCGCCTTGCCGGGACGTTGCAAAAACGCGGCCAGGCAAATGTAAAACAGGCCCAGTGCCAGCGCTGAAAACGCGAGGCCGAACGGCGTTTCCTTGACCATGCCGTACTGCATGGCAAAGCCGGCGGCGGGTGCGCCAAACACCAGCGTGGCGTCGACGGCGTCTTTTATTTGCGGTGCACGCAGGCGCGCCCACAGCACGGCGATGGCGACATAGAACAGGAAGAACAGGATCAGGAATGCCTGGGCCGACGCGTAATTGTCGGGCAGGTAACTGCGCACTCCCCAGGCGCCGCAGATCAGGAACGTTGCCACAAAACCCAGCAGGTTCAGCGCACGCCATGAGCGGTACCAGGCGATGGCCAGCACGCCGGCATTGAGCAGGGCGTAATAGCTGAACAACGCAATATAGTTGCCGCTGCCGGTCGAGACAAAACCGCCGGCGATGCCGAATACGGCCAGCCAGATCGCATCCTGCAGCAGCGCCAGCACGCAGGTAAATACTGTCAGCGCGACCAGCAGCGGGAAGGCCAGTCCGGCGGGAATGAGCTGCAGGCGCGCAAAGGCGCCGAACACCACCAGCATCATGATGCCCATCGCTGCGCCCTGCACCGGCAGCGCCACGTCGCGCCGGGTGGTGCGGATGCGCCAGCCCCACAGCAGCAGCCCGATATCGAGCGCCACCACGCCGGCCAGGCGCAGTTCGATCGGCGTCTGGACATGTTGCGCCAGGTACGTGACAAGAAAACCGATGCCGATGATGAGGATCAGCAGGCCGAACTTGGCCACCAGGTTACCGGTGAACAGCCAGGTTTTGACGGCAAGCAGCCAGGCCGGGGTGACAGCTGGCGGCAGCGAAGGTGCGGCCGGTTCGGGTGGCTGTGGATCGCGCCGGAAAACAACCGCACCGGACGGCGCAGTTTCGGCGGGCGGCGCCGTTGCCATGGGCTTGGGCTGCAAGACTGTCGGTGTGACGACGTCTGGCACGATTACTGTTGGTGTGACGACTTTTGCCGGCGCCGGCGCTGGCACTGGCGTCGTCACCGGCACGGCTGACGCCGGCGCCTGTCCTTCCAGCGCTGTCACGCGGGCGCGCATTTCCGCCAGCGCGTGTTCCAGCGCCGCCACGTGTTCTCCCGCACGATGCACCTGGTCCCTGACGCCGCCGACCTTGATGCTGGCAACGATTACCGGATACACAAACAATATAAACAGTATGAAAATTCCACCAAAAAAGAACAGCTGCTCCATGATTTTCCCCGGTGACGTGGTCTGACTATGCAGTGGAAATATCGCAACCATTAGTCTACTTCAGCACTTACCTGATGTCGATGCCGGCCGTTTGATGACAGCTTTGTCATTCAGCCGTCATGCTGGCGCGCATGGCCGGACCCTACAGTGGACGTACTTCTTCCAGAGCGCAGAAGACCACTTTTTGAAGGAACCGCCATGAAAACCATCCTGCTTGCCACCCTCCTCGCCAGCGCCAGCGTCAGCGCATTTGCCCTCACTACCGCCGACCAGTACGGCAGCGCCGCCAGCGCGCAGTTCACCGGCCGCACCATCGTCATCGACAGCAAGACGCGCTACGTGAACGTGCAGCATGGCGAAACCGTCACCTTCCGCGCCGGCGACAGCACCGTCAGCTGGCACTTCGACGGCATCAGCCAGGCTTTCGACCTGTCGAAAATCCTGCCGGCCGCCGCCAGCGGGCAGAAGGTCGACGTGTATGTCGCTCCCGAGATGATCGGCTGACCATGAAGCATCTCCTTGCCTGCGTGGCGCTGGCCGCCAGCGCCGGCGCCAGCGCGCATGACGGCCACCATCACGCCGCCGCACCGGCCGCTGCACCAACTTTCATGGCCAGCACTGCCAAACCGTTTGCCGAACTGATGGCCGATGCAATGGCGGTGATGGATGACGGCATGGCCCGTGCTGTCATGACCGGCCAGCCCGAACACGATTTCGTCACGATGATGCTGCCTCACCACCAGGGCGCCGTCGACATGGCCAAAGCGCTGCTGCTGACCACCAGCGACCCTGCAATGCGCAATATGGCGCAGGGCATCATCACCGAACAGCAGATCGAGATTCAGCTGATGCAGCAATGGCTGAAACAGCATCCCGACGCACCATCTTTGAAAGCCACGCCATGAACCGTTTCTACTGTACCGCCCTGCCGCTCGCCTTTGCCGCCAGCCTGGCCTCCGCCGCACCGATGCCGGGCGACCGTGTCTACACGGCCGACCAGAACACGAACACTGTCTCCGTGATCGATCCGGTAACCAACTCGCTGCTGGGCCAGATTGCGCTCGGCAATGTCCGCCCGGACGTGTTGTCTCCGCTGTACCGCGGCGAAATCAATGTGCATGGCCTGGGCTTTTCGCCCGATCACACAACCCTGGTCGCGGTGGCAAACGGCTCCAACTCGGTGACCTTCATCGATACCGCGACAAACACGGTGAAAGGCAAAACCTACATTGGACGGTCGCCGCACGAGGCATTTTTCACGGCGGACGGCAAGGCCGTGTGGGCAGTCGTGCGCGGTGAAAATTACATTGCCGTCATCGATGCCGCCACGTTCAAGGAGACGGCGCGCATCACGGTGCCAAATGGCCCCGGCATGGTGCAGTTCCTGCCGGATAACAAGCTTGCTTTTGTGGTGTCGAGCTTCACGCCGGAAGTGGTGGTGATCGATGTCGCCAGCCAGAAGATCATCAAGTCGATTCCCGTGGCCAGCCCGTTTTCACCGTTCCTGCAGTTTTCGCCCGACTTCAAGGAAATGTGGATGACGCACAAGGACGTCGGCAAAGTGACCCGGATCGATACCACCACGTTTGCCGTGAAACAGGTTATCGATACCGGCCTGGTGACCAATCACCTGGGCTTTGCGCGTACCGCACGCGGCGTGTTCGCGTATGTGTCGATCGGCGCGGAGGATGTGGTGAAGGTGTACAGCACCGGCGCGAAGGCCGAACTGGTCGACACCATCCCGACAGGCGCCCTGCCGCACGGCGTGTGGGCCTCGGGCGATGGCTCGCGCATGTACGTCGGGCTGGAAAATGGCGATGCGGTCGATGTGATCGACACGGCCGTCAACAAGGTGATCGGACGCATTCCCGTGGGCCAGGCGCCGCAAGCGCTGGTGTATGTGCCGGGCAGCGTCCAGGGCGGTAAAAACCTGGTGCCGCGCGTAAATGCCGATGCGGTGAACATCGCGCTGCGGCCGACTGGCAAGCAAGGCACCGGCTTTATCGTCGTACGCAAGCTCGGGTTGTTCGATGCCATCGAGAGTTTCTTGTTCAAGCTGAAACCGGTAACGGTTTATAACGTTTATGTCAGCGGTCAGGCAGCACCGGTGGGCGCGTTCAAAACCAATGACAAGGGCATGGCCAACGGCACCGCGATCGGGCCGCTGCGCGAGGTCAGCGACAAGGCAGCCGCGGCGGCCACTGTCTATGTCACCGAGGCCGGCACCGGTGACACGCTTGCGGCGGCTGTACTGCGCAGCAAGTAAGATGGAATAAACCGGGAGAAAACATGCGCATCTTAGTAGTCGAGGACGAAACAAAGGCAGCCGATTACCTGCAGCAGGGGTTGGCCGAATCCGGTTATGTCGTCGATGTGGCGCGCAATGGTGTGGATGGCCTGCACATGGCGCTCGAACTGTCGTACGACGCCATCGTGCTCGACGTCATGATGCCCGGCATGGATGGCTGGCAGGTGCTGCAGAAGCTGCGCGAGCAGGACGATGTTCCGGTGCTGTTTCTCACCGCGCGCGGCGAACTGGAAGACCGGCTGAAGGGGCTCGACCTGGGTGCCGACGATTATCTGGTCAAGCCGTTTTCATTTGCTGAATTGCTGGCGCGCCTGCGCACGCTGCTGCGCCGTGGCCCGGTGCGTGCCGACCAGATGCTGGTGCTGGACGACCTGCGCATCGATGTGCTGAAGCGGCGGGTCACCCGGGGCGCGGTGCGCATCACGCTGACCAACAAGGAATTTACCCTGCTGCAGTATTTTGTCACGCATCAGGGTGAAGTGCTGTCGCGCTCCCTGATCGCGTCGATGGTGTGGGACATGAATTTTGACAGCGACACGAATGTCGTCGACGTTGCGGTGCGGCGCCTGCGCCAGAAGATCGACGAGCCTTTCCCCGGCGCGCACCTGATTCACACCGTGCGCGGCGTCGGCTACCGCTGCGAGCGCGAAGCGTGACGTCCCGCTCACTGACCACGCGCCTGGCGTGCCTGTTTGCATTGCTGTGCATGCTGGTGCTGGGCAGCGTTGGCCTGGTGCTGTACCGCGGCCTCGCAACGCAGCTGGTGCTGC
The DNA here is from genome assembly GCA_030853745.1 of Pseudomonadota bacterium. Lineage (GTDB taxonomy): Bacteria > Pseudomonadota > Gammaproteobacteria > Burkholderiales > Burkholderiaceae_D > JALYUM01. Next base: position 18,619 of record JALYUM010000170.1, read on the forward strand.
GCGACGATGCTGCGCTGGTCACCCGCGTCGAGCAGATCCGCACGCTGCTACAGGACAGCAATACCCTGCAACTGGTGCACGACAAGCCGCGCCTGTTCGAAAACATGCTGGGCAATCGCGAGGCTTTGCTGGTGCTCGGCTTCGCTGGCGAGCCGTCGCTGATCGAGGTCAATCCAGCCCGCATCGCCATTCCCGATGTAGCGCCGGTGGCGTCCCATACCGTCTTGCGCGTGGAGGCAGTACAGCATTCGACCGACGCCAGCGGCACGCCGTTTTCTGCACTGGCCGCCAATGTGCGCATCGGCCAGCCGGCGCGCGAACTGCGCATCACTGCGGGGCGCCTGATGACCGAGCGCCAGCGCATCCTCGACAACTATCGCCTGCAAATTATCTGGATGAGCCTGGGTGCCACCGTGCTGGCTGCAGGCGTCGCGTTTGCCCTCGTGCGGCGCGGCCTGCGTCCATTGGCGGCGCTGGCGGTGCAGGCTGAAAAAATAAGCATCGACAATCTCGATACCCGCCTTGACGCCGACCGCGCCCCGCACGAACTGGCGCCGCTGGTAGCGTCGTTCAATGCCATGCTCGAACGCCTGGCGGATGGATTTGTCAGGCTCGGCCAGGTTACTGCCGACATGGCGCACGATCTGCGCACACCGATTGCCACGCTGCTTGGGCAAACCGAGGTGGCGCTGGGCCAGGCGCGCAGTGCCGACTATTACCATGCGCTGCTGGTATCCAACCAGGAAGAGTTGCAGCGCCTGTCGCGCATGACCGACAACATGCTGTTTCTGGCTCGCTCGGACCACGCGGACACGATGATCGAGCCGGCCTGGCTGGATATTGCGACCGAGTTCGAACGCATCGGCGATTATTTCGAAGGCCTGGCCGAAGACCGCGCGCTGGTCATTGCATGCACCGGCAGCGGAAAAGTATGGGCCGATCCTTTGCTGCTGCGGCGCGCGCTGGCCAACCTGCTGGCCAACGCCATTCACTATGCCGATGCACCCTCCACCATTACGCTGTCGGCACAGCACGACGCGGAAGGTGTCATGCTGTGTGTCGAAAACCATGGTCCGCACATTGCAGAACACCAGCTGACGCGCCTGTTCGACCGCTTTTACCGTGCCGACACGGCGCGCCGCGATTCATCGCAATCGAGCGGACTTGGCCTGTCGATTGTGCACACCATCATGGCGCTCCACCGTGGCAGTGCGCACGCGGCATCGGCTGACGGAATCAATCGTTTTACGCTACGTTTTTTAAATAAATAGTTTATTTAGTATATATAAAATAAACGGTTTTATTAGTTTTTTAAAGATTATTCATAGGCAGACTATCGTTCGTCTGTTTGCCGGTGTTCGACCTGGCCTGCGCCGGCCAGGTTCGCCTGCACCCGATCGAGCAGTGCCAGCAACTGTGCCTGCTCACGCTCTTCGAGCCCGGTCAACGCGGCTTGCGCCAGGGCTGCGCCGTGGGTCCGCAGTTCCGCGTGCACGGCGCGGCCGGCGTCGGTCAACTGCAGGCACGTGCTGCGCCGGTCGCCAGTGGAGGGAACCGCATCGAGCAGACCTTTGTCGCGCAGGCCGCCAATCAGGCGCGCCAGTTGCGCCTTGTCGCGGCCCGAGTGCACGGCCAGGTCGCGCTGCGTGGCACCCGGATGACGGCCAAAATAGCCCAGCACCTTGTTTTCCATATGCGTCAGTGGCGCGCCGCCCTGCTGGCTGGCGCGCAGCTGCTGCGCGCGGTGCATATGCATGATGGTGTGGATGGCCTCGAACACGGCCGACGCCGATTCCATCGAATTTTGGTTGACTTTATCAACTTGTTTTTTCATAATAGGTGACATTATCAACTAATAAGGTGCAACATGGAACAGCAACAACAACGCCCGGTGGTGCAACGGGTCCGGCATGAACTGCGCCGGCGCGAGCTGGTGGTAGCCAGCGTCACGCCGCTCGGAGAGCATTTTGTCAGTGTGACATTTGCCGGCGACGATCTGGCCGATTTTGTTTCGCTGGGCTTCGACGACCATGTCAAATTCATGCTCAGCGACGCTGCCGGCGAACCCGTGCGGCGCGACTATACGCCACGTCGCTACGACGCGCAATCGCGCCAGCTGACCATCGAGTTTGCCCTGCACGGCCACGGCGCGGCCTCCGACTGGGCGCGCCATGCGGCGCCGGGCCAGTCCGCCACGATCGGCGGTCCGCGCGGCTCCATGATCGTGCCCTTTGACTTCGACTGGCACTTGCTGGTGGCCGACGCCACCGGTTTGCCGGCCATCCGGCGCCGCCTGGAAGAGCTGCCCGCCAGCACGCGCGTGATGGTCGTGGCCCTGGTCGACGCCAGGGACCGCATCCTGCCGGAAACCCGCGCACAGCTGGAACTGCACTGGGCCGACGATGCCGATGCACTGGTGGCGGCCGTGCGGGCGCTCACTCTGCCTGACGGCGAAGGCTATGCGTGGGGCGGCGGTGAAGCGGCGATGATGAAACGGGTGCGTGACGTGCTGGCGAACGAGAAGGCGCTGCCGAAAGAAGCCATGCGCATGTCGGCTTACTGGAAGCTGGGTGCGGCCGACTTTCACGAAGACCTCGGCTGAGTCGATCGGCGAAATGCCGGTATGATTGCCCATCGCAGTTTTTCAATGGACGCTATTTTGCCGAACTTTCGCCTTGCCTTTGCCTTCACCTCCGTGCTTGCCTGCTGCCAGGTTCAGGCAGCCATTCCCGTCTACGGTTTCATGGTCAAGCACACTTATCCCCATGACCCGCAAGCCTTTACGCAAGGGCTGACCTTCAGGGACGGTTATCTGTATGAAAGCACCGGGCTGAATGGCAAATCATGGCTGCGCAAGGTAGAGCTGCACACCGGCAAAGTGGTGCAGCAGAAAGACCTGCCGAAAGAGATTTTCGGCGAAGGCTCGACGCTGATCGGCGACGAGATCGTCAGCCTGACCTGGACATCGAAATACGGCTTCGTGTTCGACGCCAGAACTTTTACGCTGAAACGTAAATTTACGTATGACAGCGAAGGCTGGGGTCTGACCAACGACGCAAAATACGTCTACATGAGCGACGGCTCGCCCACCATCCATCTCCTCGACCCGAAAACGCTGAAAGAAGTGCGCAGCATCCAGGTCAATGCCGAGGGCAAGCCAGTCAAAGAATTAAACGAACTGGAAATGGTGGACGGCGAATTGTTTGCCAATGTCTGGGGTACCGACATCATTGCGCGCATCGACCCGGCGAACGGCAATGTGGTGGGCTGGATCGATTTGACGGGACTGCTGCCGCCGGATAAGCGGGGCACCAGTTCGGCCGATGCGGTATTGAATGGCATCGCTTACGACGCAAAACAGCGTCGCCTGTTTGTCACCGGTAAGCTGTGGCCGAAGATGTTTGAAATCGAACTGGTGCGGATGCAAAACCGGTAAGCGGACGGGTTAGAATTGGTTTCTCGCCAACCTTGCCACGGAGTCGATCTTGAATCTGTTTGCCCCCATCGCCATTGCCGCCTCGATGCTGCTCGCCAGCAGCGCGTATGCCCAGGAAGACCAGCAAGTGACGCAGGCCAGGGCCGCTACCGCGTCGTGGCTGATGTTAATGGATGCCGGCCAGTATCCGGCGACGTGGACGCAGAGTGCCAGCATGTTCCAGTCCGCGATATCGCAGGAAAACTGGCAGCTGGCGGTAGCGCAAGTGCGCACGCCGCTCGGTGCGGTGACCAGGCGCACGTTCAAGCAGGCGCAATTTACGCGCAGCTTGCCGAATGCGCCGGCCGGTGAATACGTGGTGATTCAGTACGACACCACTTTTGCGAACAAAGGCGGCGCTGTGGAGACGGTCACGCCAATGCGCGACAAGGACGGTAGCTGGCGCGTATCGGGTTACTTCATACGCTGATTCGTCAAGCCAGCGCTCGCCCGGATTTAAGCCAGCGCCTTGGCCAGCAGCTCGGCCACCAGGTCGTTCATCTCGACATTGCGTTCCTTGGCTTGCGCATGCAATTGCGCGATCAGGTCGCCATTCAGCTTGACTGCAAACGGCACCAGGCCCAGCGCTTGGTCGCGCTTGCGCTGTTCTTTACGGTCGATCGGTGCTGCGGCGCTGCCGCCGAATGTCGCTGCCTCGTTTTTCAGGCCACCCATCAATTTTTTGGCTTCGCCCTTGGCCAGTCCGGTCTTTTTCATCGCAGTGCTTTCTTTATCAGGTAAGGCCGCATTTTACCCGACATAAAAAAACCCACCGCGCCGCTCGAGGCGCGATGGGTTTTTGCAAAGACGCTGCTAATTAAAACGCGTACGTCGCGCGCGCATACACGTAACGGCCGGCGCGGCCGAATGGGGCGTAGTTCGAGAACGGTGTATTCCCCGTCGTGTTCAGCGCCGGTGGCAGCGTTTCCGGATACTGGTCGAACAGGTTTTCCGCGCCCAGTGCCAGCGACAGTTTCGGCGTCATTGCATAACGACCTTCCAGATCGACGGTGGTGCGTGGATGCAGGACGAAGTCGAGCGCTTCTGCGGTACCTGGCGACAGTACTTCGCCATAGCGGGTGGCGCGCAGCGTGGCGCCCATCGGGCCCTGGTTCCACGTGCTGCTGGCGCTGATCTTGTTCTTCGGCTGGCCTTTTTCGAGGGTCAGCACGTTCATGCGGTCGAACAGTACCGGCGACGGGCTCAATGCGGCGAGCTGGGTCGTGGTGGGCACCTTCGTCACTTCGGTTTTAGTCACGTTGGCGGCCACCGTAAAATCGAACTTGCCCACGTTGCCGGCGTTGTACGGCACGTTGAAAACGACATCGACGCCTTTCGTCTTTGTCTCGACGCCATTGATGAAGAAGCGGCCGCCACCCACGCCGGCGAAACCTTGCGACACGATGTAGTTGCGCACGGCTGCCGAGGTCAGGTTTTCCGACAGCACGATGCGGTCCTTGACCTTGATCTGGTACGCATCGACCGTCAGGCTGGCAGTGTTCATGCGCAGCACGCCACCAAGCGAGAAATTGACCGATTTTTCAGCCTTCAGCGGCTTCGCGCCCAGTGCCACGGCAACCGGGTCGGTCGGCTTGAAGGTGGTGATTTCAAACGGCACGCCGTCGATGAAATTGGTCGACGTCGAGGTGAAGTTCTGTTGCTGTGGCGACGGCGCGCGGAAACCGTTTTGCACCGAGCCGCGCAGCGCGAACTGTTTACTGAAATCGTAGCGGCCGGCGAATTTACCGGCCAGGCTGTTGCCGAAGTCGGTGTAGTGCTCACCGCGCACGGCAATCGACGCGAGGAATTCGGGCGTCAGGTTGGCTTCCAGGTCGGTGAACGCGGCGAACGACGAGCGGCTGGTGTCGGCAGCATTGGCCGGACGGAAGCCGGGGAATACCTGCGCGCCCGGTGCGGAAGGCACGCCGTTCACGGACGCACCACCGTAGCGATACGAATCCGGCTCGCCGGCAAACAGTTTATACGCTTCGTTGCGCAGCTCCGTTCCCACGGCCACGTTCAGCGGCGAGGCCAGGTCTGCCACGTCGACCTTGCGTACACCGGTCAGGTTGAACACGGTCTGGGCGTACGAAAAACCGCCGGCATCGAATGAAGTCTTGCTGGTCGGGCCAATCGAACGGTTCAGCGTGTTGTCGATCTCGAACTGCATCTTGTTCTTGCCGTAGCCGAGCGAGGCGTCCATGTCCCACTCGCCCAGTGTCCAGGTCACGCCACCGGTGGCGCTGTAATCGTCCACCGTGGGGGCGATGATCGGCAGGAAACCATCAGGGTAGATCGACGTGATATTGCGCACGTCCGAAGCAGGCCGGTAATAGCCGCCCGAGCGGGCGTCGCGTTTCTGGTAACTGGTCCAGCCGTAAATTTTGACGCCGTTGCCGAGGTCGTTGCCGGCGTTGACGAACAGGGTCGATTGCTTCATTTCCGGCTCGCCGTACCAGGCGCTGAAGCGATTGAACGTATTTTCGCGCGGGTCGTAGGCGCCGCTTGGCAGCTTCGCGTACTGCTGGCGCATGTCGTAGCCGCTGCGCTCGGTGTGCGACTGGTCCTTGTACTCGGCTGCGACGGTCACGAAACCGGTGTCGCCCCACGCAAAACCTTTCCAGGCGCTGAAGGCAGCGCTCTGGCCGTCGGTGCGTTTGCGCGAATTTGGCGCGGTCCAGGTGCCGCCGGCCGGTGCTGCAGCATTCAGTAAATCGTATTCGGTAAAGCGGGCGCCATAGTTGACGGTTGCTTCGCCGCCGTCGCGGTCGGTGCGCAGGCGCAGGTTGATCACGCCGGAGATGGCATCCGAGCCGTACTGGGCGGCAGCGCCGTCACGCAGCACTTCGATGTTTTTCACAATCGCGGTGGGAATCGTGTTCAGGTCGACTGCCGACGAACCGCGTCCGATGGTGCCGTTCAGGTTCACCAGCGACGAGCTGTGGCGGCGCTTCGAGTTGACCAGCACCAGCGTCTGATCCGGCGCCATGCCGCGCAACGTCGCCGGGCGGATGGTGTCGGTGCCGTCGGCGAGGGCCGGGCGCGGGAAGTTCAGCGATGGCAGCGCCACCGACAGGGCCTGGTTGATTTCGGTGGTGCCGGCGTTTTTCAGCGTGTCGGCTGAAATAACGTCCACTGGAGACGTCGTGTCGAGCACGGTGCGGTTCGAGACCCGGGTGCCGGTGACGACAATGGTCGACGATGCAGTCGGTGCGGTGTCGGCACTGGTGGTCTGGGCGTAGGCGCCGCTGGCGAACAGCGTGGCGATGGACAAGGCAAGAACGTGTTTGCGTGGGACGAAGCGTTGCGACATGTATTGCTCTCCAATTCAATGAACAGTGACCTATCGGCACCGGGGTTGCCATAGCGACAGGTGTTGAATTGATACTGGGACGCGGAGAATTGAATGTCAACGCCGAGCGGGCGCGAAGGGAGTAATTACAATATTTTTACGGAAATGTGTCGTTTTGATGACACGAAAACTACCGGGAGGATACGCAGCAGGCACGCAGATTGTAACTATCGATGGCTCAGCCAGACAAACGACAAACAGGGGGTTTATGTCGTCTGAATGGCTGAAACAGCACTTTAATGTGCTGGTTTTTTAGCAGGCAAAATTTTCTTCACTAAAGTAACACCGAGTAACACGAGCGCGCCGGTAATCAGACCGATGACCGCATCGATCACCGTGGGCGTAATCGCTGCCAGTACCGGCCCAATGCCGCCCACGCCACCCGCCGCCAGTGCAGCGTTTTCAGTGAAGTGATGCAATGCCGGAATGCCATGGCCAATAATGCTGCCGCCGACCATGAACATGGCGGCAGTGCCGACGATCGACAGCGTTTTCATCAGCAGCGGCGCACCGTCCAGCAACATGCGGCCGATGGCTTTGGTGGCCGCACCGGTGCGCTGGCTCAGGTACAAACCGGCGTCATCGAGTTTGACGATGCCCGCCACCAGGCCATACACGCCCACTGTCATGATCAGCGCGATGCCGGCCACCACCGTTACTTGCTGGACGAATGGCGCATCGGCCACGGTGCCCAGCGCAATCACGATGATTTCAGCCGACAGAATAAAATCGGTCGTGATGGCGCCCTTGATCTTGTCTTTTTCCTGCGCCACGATATCGACCGTGCTGTCGGCGCGCGCCTTGTTCAGTTCAGCGCGGTGCGTGGCATCGTCGGCCGGGTCGTGCAGATATTTGTGGGCAATCTTCTCGAAACCTTCGAAGCACAGATAGGCGCCGCCCAGCATCAGCAGCGGTGTCACGGCCCATGGTGCGAAGGCGCCGATGGCCAGCGCGGCCGGCACCAGGATGGCCTTGTTGCGCAGCGAGCCCTTGGCCACTGCCCAGACCACGGGTAATTCCCGGTCGGCGTTCACGCCCGAAACCTGTTGCGCGTTCAGCGCGAGATCGTCGCCCAGCACGCCGGCGGTTTTTTTGGCGGCCACTTTTCCCATCACCGCGACATCGTCGAGGATGCTGGCAATGTCGTCGATCAGTGCCAGCAAGCTTCCTGCAGCCATGGGTCGTACTCCTGTCGTTTTCAAAGTGACATGATCTTAACCCGGGGCGCATGTGCTGCAGTGCACACCAGACCGCCAATCTGCCGTTCATGCCGCAGTTTATGCAGTTTGTCGCGTGGCGGTCGCTGCCTGCGCCGGCCAAAAGTATATTTTGGACATCTAACTCCGGAGTCCGCCATGCAAGCCAATCCAGCCAATCCAGCCACCGCGCGCCGTGCCGTCAAACGCAAAACCCGCATCACCATCTACCTCGATGACGCCATCCTGGAACAGTTTCGGGCGTTGTCGCGCCAGAGTGGCCAGGGCTACCAGACGCTGATCAACGCCGTGCTGCGCCAGCAGGTACCGGAGCTGGCCCACGCCGACTGATTTCTACCGCCTCCTGTGTGGAAGATTGCCGGCAAAGCGATTTATGCTAATCTTTCCATTCATCTATCTTGGAGGAAATATGAAAAAAGGCGAACTCATTGCCGAATTTGCGAAACGCACCGAGATGTCGGGTGTCGCCGCCAACACCGCGGTGAACACGTTGATCGAAATCATTACCGAGCGCCTGAAAAAGGGCGACACGGTGGGCATTACCGGCTTTGGCACCTTTTCGATCACCAAGCGCGCTGCACGCAAGGGCCGTAATCCGTCGACCGGTGAAGTGATCAAGATTGGCGCATCGAAAACGCCACGTTTCTCGGCTGGCGCCACGCTCAAGGCGGCCGTCAACCCAAAGAAAAAGAAGTAATTCGTCATCCAGTCTGCCAAGACGCAGCCGTCCGGGTTCCGGGCGGCTGCGTCTTTGTACGTTATTCCTTCTGAAAATACCTTCATGCACCTGTCTACCTGGCTGTCGTTTGTCCTGTCCGCGATCATCATCGCCATCTCCCCCGGTTCCGGCGCGGTTTTATCGATGTCGCATGGTCTGGCCTACGGCTTCAAGAAATCCAGCGCCACGGTATTGGGCCTGCAATGCGGCCTGGTGCTGGTGCTGATTGTCGCCGGTGCCGGCGTCGGCTCGCTGGTGCTGGCGTCCGATCTGCTGTTTACCATCGTCAAAACCGTCGGCGCGCTGTACCTGATTTACCTGGGCATCATGCAATGGCGCGCGAAAGTGCACACGAGCGACGTGGCGCGCACCGACCTGCCGCCGCACCCATCGTTTCGCCAGCGTGTGCTCACCGGTTTTATCACCAACGCGTCGAACCCGAAAGGCATCCTGTTCATGGCCGTGGTGCTGCCGAGCTTTATTGCGCCGGCCGAGCCTGTGTTGCCGCAACTGGCCATCCTGGGCGTGACGATGGTTGCCATCGATACCACCGTGATGCATGGTTACGCGTTTCTGGCGTCGTCGATGCAGCGCTATTTCCGCGATCCGCGCGCCGTCAAAAAGCAGAACCGGTTTTTTGGCGCCCTGCTCGCGCTGATGGGCCTGGCGCTGTTTTTCGTCAAGCGCAGCGCGGCATAGTAATGGTAGGGACTGTGAGCATTTGTAATGACGATTGTCCGGCCGGTGATCGTGCGTTGTAATCGATTCGAGGAGACCATCATGAAAAAAACCCTGATCCATAGCGTCACGGCCCTTGCCCTGGCCACCCTGTCCGCGCTGGCGCTGGCGCAAGTGCCTGCGCGCGTGGGCCGCATCGCCCTCGCCCAGGGCAATGTGACGATTGCCGGCGATGTGGGCGCGGCGTCGGAAACGGCGCTGGTGAACTGGCCGGTGACGTCGAACAACACGCTCACCACGGCCCGGGGCGCCCGCACCGAGGTGCGTATCGGCTCCACGTCGATCCGGCTCGATGGCGACTCCTCGCTGGAAATCGATGAACTCGACGACGACACGCTGCGCCTGCGCCTGAATTACGGCAGCGTCAGTGTGCGCATCGTCGACGCGAATGTGCTCAATGGCTTCGAGCTGTCCACGCCGCAGGCACTGATGCGCATGCGTGAACCGGGTCGCATGCGGGTCGACGCCGAACGCATGCGCGACACCACCAGCGTCACCGTGTTCGACGGCCTCGGCCTGATCGACGCTGCCGGCGGCACCCTGCCCGTACGTCCCGGCAAGCGCGCCGACATCGTTGGCGACGACATCGACACGGGAGTCGCCTCGCGCGACAGTTTCGACGACTGGGCTCTGGGCCGCGACCAGTACCAGGACCGCTCCCTGTCCGCGCGGTACGTCACGTCCGACATGACCGGCTACGAAGACCTCGACCGTTACGGCGCATGGCGCCAGGACGCCGAATATGGCGACTTGTGGATTCCGCAGGTCGACACCGCCTGGGCGCCCTACCGCGACGGCCGCTGGACCTGGCTCGATCCGTGGGGCTGGACCTGGGTGGACAATTCACCATGGGGTTATGCACCGTTCCACTATGGCCGCTGGGTGCAGGTCAACCAGCGCTGGGCGTGGGCGCCGGGCCGCCATAACGGGCGGCCGGTATGGGCGCCGGCGCTGGTTGGCTGGGTCGGCGGCGAGGTGGCTTTCGGCGGCCGCCGGCAACCGGGACAAGGCTGGTATCCGCTGTCGCCGCGCGACCGTTTCACGCCCGGCTACCGCGCTTCGCAAGATCATATATCGCGCCTGAATTTCGGTCCGCAGCGGCCTGACAGCCGGCGCGACGACGACCAGCGCCGGCGCGGTTTGACGATGCTGCCGCAGGGCCAGTTTGGCCAGCGCGGCCAGGTTGTGGTGCCGCGCCAGGGTCGTGACGGTTTTAATGGCGCCGTATTGGGAGCGGGTGCGGGTGCTGCAGGCCTGGCCGTTATGCAGCCGCCGCGACCGCCGCAAGCAGGCCGCGACGATGGCCGTTTCAACAACCGCCGTGATGAAGGTGGCGGTGGACTGGGCGGCGCGATGCGCAATGCTGCGCGCGAGGTACGAAACCCGGCGTTGGCACAAAATCAGTTCAATCCACAGCCGCGCCAACCGGTGACCATTGCCACGCCACCGCCGCAATTGCCGGGAACGAACACGCCGCGCGCACCGGTCATGCCGAACCTGCCGCAGCCGCGCCAGCCGGTCACGATCACAACACCGGCGCCGTTGATGCCGGGTCAGTACCAGAATGTGCCGCAGCGGTTTGACGGGCGCAATGACGAGCGCCGTAATGATGAGCGCCGCAACGACGAGCGTCGTAATGATGAGCGCCGCAACGATGGTCGTGGCGACCGGGCGCAGTTCCAGCAGCAGATGCGGCCCCAACCGGTTCAGCCGTCTTTGCCGGTTCAACCGATTCATCCGATTCAGCCGGTTCAGCCGATTCGACAGGTTCAACCGGTTCAGCAGGATCGGCCGCAGCCAGTGGCCCAGGAACCGCGTCCCGACCGTGGTCAGCGCAATGAAGGCGGCATGGCCGGCATGATGCGCAATGCTGCCGAGTCCGCGCGTCAGCAGCCGCCGCAGCAGCAGCAGCAGCAACGTGCGATGCCACCGGCCGCGGTCGCTGCCCCGGCAGCGCGTCCTGAACCACGCGAACGCGCCGGCAACGAGACGCGCGGTGACGGCCGGGCCCAGCAGGAGCGTTAAGCGGTAAAAGTCAGACGGGGGCGCGCACTGCCCCGGTCTTGGCTACAATGGGTTTTTTTTGCTGGAGCAGCAGCCATGGATCCGAAAGACTCCCTCATCGAGTACCCGAGCGACTTCCCCATCAAGGTGATGGGCGCCAACCATATCGATTTCGAGGCCACGATCGTCGATGTCGTCCTCGGGCACGACCCTACCTTCCACATCGGCCGCCTGGAAAGCCGCCCTTCCGCCAAGGGCAACTACACCGGCCTGACAGTCACCGTACGCGCCACCAGCCGCGCGCAGCTCGACGCATTGTACGAAGCGCTGTCGGGCCACCCGATGGTCAAGATCGTTCTTTAATCAGCTGTTCGCGCTGGAACGCGGCAATCTCGCCGAACAGCCAGTCGCGAAACGCCAGCACTTGCGGCCTGTTTGCCGTGCCCAGCGGCGCCACGAAATAATATTCGTCCGGCGACGGCGTCGCGATATCGAACAGCCGCACCAGCTTGCCGGCGGCGATTTCCTGCATTGCCACCACGTGGCGCACCAGCCCCACGCCGTCACCATCGGCGGCTGACCGGATCAGCAGCGACAGATCATCGAACAACACGCCACCGGATGGCTCGGGCATCGCGACGCCGGCCGCCTGCAGCCAGGGTGACCAGGGTTCCACCGAACGCAACAGCACGTGTTGTGTCAACTCCTGCGGCGTTGCCGGCAGCGCGCCATCGCGATACCGGGGGCTCGCCACCGGATAATACACATCGCCCATCAGCCGTTCCACCAGCATCCCGGGATAGCTGCCGCGGCCAAAACGGATACCCACGTCGATGTTTTCCCGCGCGAGGTCCTGCAACTGCCCGCTCGACTGCAGCACCACCTCGATGTCGGGATGCAAATCGATAAAACGTCCCAGACGCGGCGCCAGCCAGCGCGCCGCGAACGAGGGAATCGACGACACCGTCAGCCGTTGCTGCGCGCCGGTGGCGCGCATCGCGTCGGCAGCCACCGCAATATCGGCAAACGCCCGGGCCAGTGACCTGGCAAACGCCAGCGCCTCGCTGGTCACCGTGACCTGGCGACCGCGCCGCACAAACAGCGCCCGCCCCAGTTCCTGCTCCAGCGCCCTCACCTGATGGCTGATCGCACCGTGCGTCACATGCAATTCTTCCGCCGCGCGCGAAAAATTTTCGTGGCGGGCAGCCGCCTCGAAAGCGCGCAGGGCGGAAAAATTGGGTGGACGGCGGGTAGCGCTCATCGGGATCCGTGGCGTGTGGATAACTTTGTGAATAAAACTCGCAAGAACCGCGAAAATATAGCGTTATGCCCCTGTAAGAGCAAGTATTAACATGTGAATAAATCTATCTAACTGGAGTTTCCATGTCCCTTGTTTTGACCGTCGACAAGCTGTTTTGCAGTCCCTGGGCGATGTCCGTGTTCGTCGCGCTGACCGAAAAAGGCGTGCCATTCACGATAAAAACGCTCGACCTGGCCGCGGGGCAGCAGCATGGCGAGTTCGCCGACCGCGCCATCATCGCGCGGGTGCCGGCGCTGGCCGATGGTGCATTCATGCTGACCGAGTCGACCGCGATTGCCGAATATCTGGAAGAGTGTTTCCCGGCGCCCGCGTATCAGGCGCTGTATCCACAAGACCGCCACCAGCGTGCGCGGGTGCGCCAGGTGCAGGCGTGGATCCGCAGCGACCTGCTTGCGGTGCGCATCGAGCGCGATACTGAAACGGTATTTTTGAACAAGGCCTGCGCGCCATTCACGGCTGCCGGCCAGGCTGGCGCTGCCAGGCTGCTCCACGTCGCTGCGCAGCTGGTGCGCGGGCCCCATCTGTCTGGCGCATGGTCGATTGCCGATGTCGATCTGGCGCTGATGTTAAACCGGTTGATATTCAATGGCGACCCGGTGCCACAGGCGCTACGGGATTACGCCGCCGCCCAATGGCAGCGGCCGTCGATCCGGCAGTGGCTGGCGTTGAGCCGGCCAGCGTAGGGACTGTCCCTGATTTATAATGGCAGGATGACGTTCATTAACCATGCCGGGCCGGCACTGATCCGCCACCTTGGCCTTGTCGACTACGACAGCACGTTCGCCGCGATGCGCGCCTTTACGGCTGAGCGTACGGCCGACACACAGGATGAAATCTGGATCGTCGAGCACGCGCCGGTATTCACGCTGGGTCTGGGCGCCGACCGTGCGCACATCCTCGCCGGTGGCGATAACGCCATCCCCGTGGTGCAGACCGACCGTGGCGGCGAAGTGACGTACCACGGTCCCGGCCAGGTCGTCATTTACGTGCTGATGGACCTGCGCCGCAACAAGCCTGGCGGCAAACTGTATGCGCGCCAGTTCGTCACCAAAATCGAGCAGGCCGTCATCGATGTGCTGGCGGCGTATAATCTGGCAGGTAAGCGCATAGCCGGCGCCCCCGGCATTTATATGGCAAACGGGCCGCACAAGGGCGCGAAAATCGCTGCACTCGGCTTGAAAGTGAAGGCCAACGGTTGCACTTATCACGGCGTGTCGCTGAACGTGGCGATGGATTTAGCGCCGTTCTCCATGATCAATCCGTGCGGTTACGCCGGACTGCAGACCGTGGACATGCGCAGCGAAGGCGCCACCGCGCAGCTGGCCGAGGTTCAGCAAGCGCTGGCCCGCGCACTGGTACAGCAGCTTGCGCCCGACGTTCCAAACAACTTAACTGAGCCCGAACGGGCATGAGCCAAATGACCACCGAACTCGATACCGTGATTGCCCCCGCCGCTGCCCCTGTGTACAACGCCAGCGAAAAGCAGAAGGGCGCCAGCAAAACCTCCCGCATCCCCATCAAGATCGTCCCGATCGAGCAGATCGAACGCCTCCGGAAGCCGGAATGGATCCGTGTAAAAGCTGCCACGGCGTCGTCCCGCTTTTATGAAATCAAGGACATCCTGCGCGCCAATAACCTGGTGACAGTGTGCGAAGAAGCCAGCTGCCCGAACATTGGCGAGTGCTTCGGCAAAGGCACCGCCACGTTCATGATCATGGGCGACAAGTGCACGCGCCGCTGCCCGTTCTGCGACGTTGGCCACGGCCGCCCGGACCCGCTCGACACCGCCGAACCAGGCAAGCTGGCAAAAACCGTCGCCGACCTGCGCCTGTCGTATGTCGTCATCACCTCGGTCGACCGTGACGATCTGCGCGACGGCGGCGCCGGCCACTTTGTCGAGTGCATCAAGCTGACGCGTGAACTGTCGCCGCGCACGAAAATCGAAGTGCTGGTGCCGGACTTCCGCGGTCGCCTGCAAAAGGCGCTGGCGCTGTTTGCCGACGGCTTGCCGGACGTGCTGAACCACAATCTGGAAACCGTGCCGCGCCTGTACAAGGAAGCCCGTCCCGGCGCCGACTACATCCACTCGCTCGAACTGCTGCGCGACTTCAAAGCGCTGTACCCGAATGCGGTGACCAAGTCCGGCATCATGGTGGGCCTGGGTGAAACCGACGAGGAAATCCTGCAGGTGATGCGCGACATGCGTGAATATAACGTCGAGATGCTGACCATCGGCCAGTACCTGTCGCCGTCGAATTCGCACTTGCCGGTGCGCCGCTACGTGCACCCGGACCAGTTCAAGAAATTCGAAGAAGCCGCGTACGAGATGGGTTTCGTACACGCTGCAGTGGGCGCGATGGTGCGTAGCTCGTACCACGCCGACGAGCAGGCACACGGTGCCGGGCTGGTGGTCAACGGCTAATGGCTTGCAGATAAAAAAAGGTCCGGTTGCGCGAGCAACCGGGCCTTTTTTCATGGCCGGACGTTTTACTTCAGCGCCGCCGGTGCCGCCAGGGTGTTGTCGAGTTCACGTGTGGCCTGCTGCACTTTGTCGATCGATGGCTGTTCCAGACTGGCCGAGCGCGCATCCTGCACGATGTGGGCGGTGATCATGACGATTGTTTCGGTCGAGTTGCCGGTGCTCTCGTTGCTGGCAAACAGCTTGCCGATGCCCGGCACGTCGCCGAGCAGCGGTATCCCGATGCGGCGCCGGCCCTCGCTGGTTTTGATGAGGCCCGCGATCAGAATCGCCTGGCCGTCTTCGGCCACCATCTGCGTGTTCACTTCGGTAGTTTTTTTCGACGGGATGCCGGCTTGTACCGACCCCGAACTCACTTCCGGGCGCACGCGCATGACGATCCTGCCGTCCGAATCGACCGACGGCGTCACGCGCAGAATGACGCCGGTTTCGAGAAATTCAATCGATTCGCTGGTGACGTTGTTGATGGTCGTGGTCAGGCGGTAACCGAGCTTGTCGCCGATATTTGTCGTTGCTTCCTGGTTTTCCAGTGCCAGCAGTTTAGGCGTAGCGAGCGTACGTACGCGGCCCTTGTTGGAGAGGGCGGTCAGGTAGGCACTGACATTCTTGTTCACGTAGTTGAATATCAGCCCGGTAGCGGTGCCGCGCTGCGCCAGGCCCGCGGTGCCGATCGTGTTGACGCCGTCGGCGCTGAAAATATGGGCCCAGTCGATGCCGAAGTTCTCATTGGCGTCGAGCGTGATTTCGAGGATTTTTGCTTCGATCATGATCTGGCGCGGCTGCACGTCCACTTCGCGCAACAGCGCCACGATGCGTGTCATACCCTCCGCCGTATCTTCGACGACGATCATCTGGCGTTTTGGCAGCACCGTGACTTTGCCGCCGCGGCTGACGTATTTGCCGAGGATTTCTGCCACCAGCGCTGGTTCCGAATACTGCACTTTCAATGCGCGTACTTCCATCTGCTGGTTTGGCACCGTGTCGGTCGCTGCCTGGGCCGGGCTGACGATGACGTAGCCATTCGCGCGCGTCAGTACCTGGAAGCCGCCCGCTTCGGCAATCGCATAAATCGCTTCGCGCGGGCTCATGTCGTACAGGCTCACTGCGACGTTGCCGGTAACGCCTTTGCCCAGCACGATGTTGATGCGTTCGCGCCGCGCGATCATTTCGAACAGCTCGGCAATCGGCGTGTCGCGGAACATGAACGAGGTCATGCTGGCGGCGCGTGCTGCCGGGGCCACCGGGGCCGGCGTGGACTGCACTACCGGCGTCGACGCGGACAGCGCCTGCACCGCACCTGCGCTGCCCGATGCCAGCATGGCACCGGTCAGCGCCATTAAAGTAAACCGTTTCATTTGCTGCTTTCCTGGTCGAGGACGAGAACGAGGCGGGCGCCGCGTCGGGTGAGGGTGGCGCTGCGTTCGCCGATGGCGGTCAAAGAATAATCGGCGAAAGTGTCGCCGACAGCGAGAATGCGGCCGTCGATATTGACCAGCGATTTGCCGGGCTCGTACATGATGGCGCGCAGCTGCGGCGGCACTGGTGGCACCATGGCTTCACTGGCCGACTTGCTGGCTACCGCAAAAATGGGGCGCGCGAACGGGTCGCGCTGCACTTGTGCGCTGGCGGCGACAGTCGCCAGCGTCAGCGTCAGCATCAAGATGGTATTTTTCATGGCGCCACTTCCTGCGGGCGATACGCCGCGATGCGAATCCGGATGTGAATCTGGCCCGGGGTTTTGGCCGGCTCCATGTCGAAACCGGCGATGGCGATATTCACCTGCGTCGCTTCGATGGCGGACATCCACGCCAGCAGCGCGCGGTACGAACCGCTGGCATCGAGCTCGAAGCCGACCTGGTTGAACACCATCGTCTGCACGTTCTGCGACGGCGTCACTGCATTCACGGTAATGCCATGCGCGAGCGCGAGGCGGTTCACGTCACCCACCAGCGTTACCAGCATTGTTGCCGGCGCCGGGTGGGCATCGCCCAGTCCCAGGCGGGCCGACACGGTCTTGACATCGGCATCGAGCTGCGCCAGTTGCGCGGCCAGCAGGCGCGGGTCGGCGCCGCCCGTCTCCAGGCGTTGATGTTCGGCGCGCACGGCGCGCAGCTGCGTCAGGGGCGCGCGCAAACCGGCCATCCACAGGCTTGCCGCCAGCGCCAGCAACAGGCCGCCACCGATCAGGTGCAGCTGGCGGGCCGGCAGCGCGCCCAATGCCTTCGACAGGCGCGCCATCATGGTTTGCCTACGGTAGGCGCCATGGCGCCGGTGACCGAAAACGCCACCGGCTCGGGCCCTTCGCCCGGCGTCGCGCTGCTTTTCAGGAAGCGCACATCGGCCAGCACCGGGTTGGTCGACAGCGCAGCGAGGAACGCGCTCAACGCAGCATGGTCCATGGCCTGGCCGCCAATTTCCACATGGCGCGACAACAGCCAGGTTTGCGGCCCCGGCACGGCATTTGGCTGCAGCGACGCGCGCGTCTCCAGCGTGCCGGACGGCAGGGGCGACGGCAACGGCGCCTTCAGCAATTCCTCGGTGCGGGAGTAATGCAGCGTGTCGAACCATACCCTGTCGTTCAGCGCGCCATCGAGCGCCAGCGCGAGGCGCGCAATCGATCCGGTACCGCGCAGCGCGGACAGTGCTTTGGCATCCTGGTCGAGCGCATTCTTGCGCACGATGGTGGCATTCAGGCGCGCACGCAATGCTTCGGCTTCGGCGGTGCGGGTGCGCAGTTGTTCGAGTCGCGGCGTGTCCACTGCCAGACGCCAGTGCAGCAGGCCCGCCGCTGCAGCGCCGCCCACCAGCAACGCAGCCAGCGCCAGGCTGTAGCCGCGCAGCGCGCGCTGCGCCCGCAGGCCGTCGCGGTAGCTGCGCGGGATCATGTCGATATCAGCCATGCTGCACTCCCCGCAACGCCAGGCCGGCCGCCAGCGCGATGCCGTGGGTGACGCCGGACTGCGGCGTAAAACCATCGATTGCGCCGAAGGCCTTGAATGGATCGAGCACCTCGACCGGCAAATTGATCATCGCCGCCACGCGTTCGGGCGTGTGGGCATAACGTGCGGCGCTGCCGTTCAGGTACACGCGGCTGACAGCGCTGCCGCGCGTGCGCGAGGCCACATACACCTGCGTGCGCAGCAGTTCTTCGGCCAGCGCGGCAAACTCCGGATACAGGATTTCGCCGATGGTGCGGCCGATCTGGTGGGCGGCCGCGGTGCCGTGTTCGTGCAGCAGGCCAAGCGCCAGGTCGGGCGCCAGATTGAGCGCCTTTGCCAGTTTGTCGACCAGCTGCATTTCGCCGAAGTCGATTTCACGATCGAGCATCAGGCGGCGGCCCCAGATCACGGTCAGAAAGCTTTTGTGGACGCCGAAATTGATCAACAGGACCGATTCATCATGGTCGTTCTCGTGCATCGCGGCGAGCAGGCGGGCAATGGCGGTTGGGCCGATATCGAGCGCGCTGGGCGCCAGGCCGGCGCTGCGCAGGCTGTCGAGATATGCCGTGACCTTCGTGCGCGGGGCCACGGCGGCCAGTACTTGCCGTTCGTTGCCGCCGGCGTCCGCACTCCTGACCTGATAATAATCGACGACGGATTCTGCGGCCTGGGCCCCGAGCTGCTCGCGCACCGCGCGCGCGACCGCCTGCTGTTCCTGCTGTCCGTTCGGAACAATCACGGTCAATGGCAGGATGCGCACATCGGCCGGCGCCAGCGCGGCGACCGCGCCGGTGCCGGAAAACGGCGCACTGGCCAACGCGCCGCGCACGAATGCCTTCAATGCGCGCGCGTCCGCCAGCAGTTCAGCGCGCGGCAGCGGGTACGGAAGCGACACGGCGGCGCGCACCAGCGGCCCGCTGCCCGATTGCGCGATCTGCAGCATGTTCAGGCTTTCGGCGGCAAAGTCGACGCCGATCGGGTGCGCTGGCGCAGCGCGGTCGCGCCAGCGTTGCAGCAGGCTGGTCGTGGTCATCGTCATCGTCATTTGCACAGCGGGTAATAGCGCAGGAACAGCTGCGGCTGATTCGTGCCTGCCTCAAAACTGTTGAAGCGCGCGGTGATCAGGCCGGCAGGTTTGAGCAGCAAGCCGAAATTGATGGACGGCTGACTGGTCAGCCCCTGCACCAGTCCGTCGATGCGGGCGATGTAGGTCTGCTGCTGCGCCAGCACATTCGTCACCGTGGCCGATGCTTGTGGCGTAAAATCGCCACCCGCATCGGTCCAGCCCGACGTCCAGTTCATCCCCAGGGGCCAGGCGCGCAGCAGGCGGTGAATGCCCAGCGTGCCCGGCTGGGTCGACTGAATCGTGCCGAGGTAGAGGCGCAGGGTGGCTTCGCCGATCAACGAGGTGGCCGGCACCGACGACAGGTCGAATTTGATCAGGCCGTGCGCGTTGCCCTCGGTGGTTTCCAGATACGGCAGATTGGCTGGTACGGCGCTGGGACTCTTGCGGATGAATGTGTCGCTGCCATTTTGCGCGCTGATCGTGATCTCGTTATTCTGGGAAAAGTCGTAGACCGGCACGCCTGGCTTTTCGCTGATGACGATGGTGTTGACGGTTCCGCGCGCCGTGGTCGCGGTCACGGTCATCCCAAGATACGACTTCTTGTACGTGATGCCGCTGGCGGTCAGAATGCCACCTTCGACGGCGCTGACCGGGCCGGTAAAACCCGCGCCATTGCCGCACTTGGATTGCTCGTTGCGCCATCTGATCAGGTTGACCCCGGCTTCGGCCAGATAGCGCGCCTGGTCGATTTCGTACTGCGCATCGACTGCGGACGCGTTCATGGCGCCGTCGCGCGTCATGGCATACGCCAGCGTTCCGACAATGGCCAGTACCAGCGTCACCGGCAGCAGCACCAGGCCGCGCTGGTGCTTCACTGCAGCCATCCCATGCGCACGACGCTGCTGGCGCTGGTGGTGAGATTGTTCTTTTTCAGGACCAGGTCGATCTTGACCAGCTGGCGCCCGTCACTGACCGGGAGCGGAACGATGCTGAAAGAATCGACCGACACGGCCAGTACATGCAGCACCGCGTCACCGTCACGCTTTTCCACCAGCGTAAAAGGGGCGGCAGTGCCGGACAGCTGAAACGTCGCCGGTGCAAACCAGGTGCCGGAGGTGGTCGTATCCTGCGTTGCGGGATTCAAAATAGCCAGCAGGCCGGTGAGTCCTGGCGGCGCTGCGAGGACTGTCGGTGCTGCGGCCCGCAAGGCCCTGCCGATACGGTCGATGGCAAATGCGGCCTGGCGCTCCAGATCGGTCTGTTCGGTAGTGGCGGCGCTGGCTGCTGCTGAAATGGACACGTTCAACATTGGCATGACCGCTGACAGCAGCAGCGCTCCGGCGCTGAGTGCCAGCAGCAGTTCCAGTAGCGTGATGCCGCGCTGACGTCTGGCGGCGCATGCCGGGATACGCATCATGGCGACACCACCGACGAAAAACCATAGGTGGAATTTTTTAGCGAAACATCTACTTTGACCAGCGCGGTCTGTTTTTGTGTGTCGCTCGCCGTCGCTGCAAGGTCGAACAATCTGGCGCCATCGAACAGCTTCAGGGTGAGCACGACGGTGCGGACATTGCAACTTGCATCGGCATCGACCGTATAGTTAAAGGTGGTGGCGGTGACGTTGATGGTGCCGTCGGTGCGGACAATAATCTGATTGCGCAGCTTGACATAGGGCTCGGCCAGCACGGTGTCCATCTGGTTGCGCACGCAGCGCAATTCGGCGGCTTTCGACTGGCTGACCCGGCTGGCGTCGATACCGTTGCGGATGGCGTCGGCAGCCGGCATCGCGCACACGGCCAGAATCACGGCGGCAATCAGCACTTCGGCGTAGGCAAAGCCGCGCGTGCGTTTCATCCGCTGATCCTGCCGGTGACGACGTCGATGGCCAGGTTGCGCTGGCTCGTGCCGGTTTTGATGCTGACCAGGCCTGCTGTCATGGGATGGATATCTTTTGGATTCGGCCCGGTCACCAGATCAGGCGTGCCGTCCGGACCGAACGACAGTGTATTCAGGTTGGCATTGCCAGCGCCCACGTAATCGAAATCGACCAGCGCAATGGTCGCGCGCGCCGGTCCGCCGCCGGTATTGAAGGCGAGGTTGTACGTTTGCTTGTCGATAGGATGGAGCACAGGGATGGTAGTGTCTTCGGTGCCGGTCGCGGTCAGGCGGTAGACGCGCAGGGTCTGGGTCGTGGTGTCGATCCGGACGGCGTGCCAGGCGCCGGTGCGCATCGCTTCGCGTTGGGCGAAGCGGATGGCGCGCATGATTTCGGCAGTAGCCGCGTCGGTGCTGATGCTGGCCAGGGGGCTGGCGCTCGGGATGGCGATCCTGGCTGTGAGGGCCAGGATCGCAACGACGAACAGCATCTCTGCAAGTGTCACGCCGGCCTGGCGCAGCAGGAACAGGCGCGGCACCGGATTAGTGCTTGAAGTAGGTCTTCACGCCGCCACGGTCCATGGTCAGGCTGTTCATTGCAAAGGCGCCCGAGAGGGTGCTGAAACGCCAGCCTGTGCCGCCGACGGCAGGGTCGGTCATCGCGGTCGTCAGGACATTAATGGTGGTGGCATTATTGATCGGCTCGGCCGGAATCGCCCGCAGGTACGGGCCGTAGATGAAGCCTGTAGCTGCCACCGAACAGGTCTGGCCCTGTGCATTCGAGTAGCTCGTCAACTGGTCCTTGACGGCGCCTTCCGTCGAAATCAACGAAGCACCTGCCGTACCGGCAGTGCATGTACCACCCGTGGATGCTGCCGCACCCGGATACACGTTGGCGTGCTGTACGCGATACAGTTCGATGGCCGAGCGCATCGTTGCGAGGTTGGCGTCGAGTGCTGCTTCCTGAGCATCGCCGGACGAATTTGAAAACTGTGGAATGGCGATGGCGGCGAGAATCGCAATGATGATCACGACGATCAGCAACTCGATCAGGGTAAAACCGCGTGCTGCGTGCTGGCGTAGAGAAATGTTCATTGATATGGTCGTTTAGTGAAATAGAAACAATGGATTTTGAATTTCTGGTTGCTTGGTAGCAATTTATTAGCCATTATCACCAATTCTTTCGCAAAATAGTTTGCACACAGCACTATTTTTAACACTTCGTTGTTTTTCAGTGCACGGCGCGTGACATTTTGAAAATAGGCAAAATGATCGACGTGACAATAGTGCCGACCAGGACACCCATCACCAGCAGCATCACCGGCTCGGCCAGTTTTGCAACCTGATTGAGCTGGCGCGTCAGGTCGCGTTCATAGAAATCGGCGACGCGTCCCATGACCCGGCCCAGCGTGCCGGTCTGCTCGCCGGTTTCAATCATCTGGCGCACGCTGACCGGGATCAGGGCGCTCCCGGCGAAGCCCGCCGCAATGCCGCGCCCCTCCATCACCTGCAGTTCCAGGTCGGCGATAAACCGCTGGAATTCGGCGTTGGGAATCACGTTGCGGCACGCCGCCAGCGTCGCCAGGATGGTCACGCCACGCTGCAGCGAAATGCCCATCACGCGCATCAGCCGTGTGATGTACAGCTTGATGAAAATGTCGCGCACAAAGGGAACGCGTAGTTTCAACCTGTCGATGGCGGCGCGTGTGGCCGGCTGGCGCAGCGCCAGCACCACGCTGCCCAGCCCCGCCACCACGCCGCCCAGCACCAGCGTCGCGTGTTCGGTCAGGATGCGGCTGGCGCCCATCAGGAAGCGCGTGGTCATCGGCAACTGGTCGTAGATCGACGTGAACATCACGGTAAATTTGGGGAACACGGCGACAAGAATGAAGATCACCACCGCCACCGAAAACACGATCAGAAAGCCCGGGTACGTCAGCGCCGACATGATCGTGGTGCGCAGCTGCTCCTGCTTTTCATCCATGTCGACCAGCTGACTCAATACCTCCGGCAAAAAACCGCCGGTTTCGCTCGCGCCCACCAGGTTGACGTACGTTGGCGGGAACAGCTCCGGATGGCGCGCCAGCGCTTCGGAAAAACGCTCGCCACCGACGATGTCGTCCGCCACCTGGCCGATGATTGCCTTTAAACGCGGCGTGGAGGTCTGTTCGTGCAGCGAGAGCAGGGCGCTGTGCAGTGGCACGCCGGTTTCCAGCAGCAGCGACAGGCGTTCGGTCAGCGCAATGCGGTCGGCCGCCGTCACGTTCCTGTCGCCGCTCAGGTTGAAAAACGACGCCGGTTTCTTTACTGGCGGGGCCGTCGCCTTATCGACCGCGGCAAGCGCGTCATCCCATTCGAGTGCCATGGCGCCGCTCCGTTACAGTGAATGCACGACGCGTGCGATTTCTTCGGGCGTGGTGTCGCCGGCGAAGGCGCGCGCGATGCCGTCGGCGTACAGGTCGCGATGTCCGGTCGAGGCCACCTGGCGCGCCATCTCGTCGGCCGCAGTGTTCGCCACGATCATTTTTTGCAGCGCCGGTCCCACCTCCAGCAACTCGTAAATGCCAAGCCGGCCTTTGTAGCCGGAGTCGTAGCACGATGGACAGCCGCGCCCCTTCATCAGCTTCAGATTGCCGTCGCCCTTCCAGCCGTATGCCTGCGCCGCTTCGGGCGGCACCAGGTAGCTCGATTTACAGGCCGGGCACACCCGCCGTACCAGCCGCTGCGCCATCACGCCGATCAGCGCCGACGACAATAAATACGGCTCCACGCCCATCTCCACCAGGCGCGCCACGGCGCCCAGCGTGTCGTTGGTGTGCAGCGTCGTCAACACCAGGTGGCCTGTCAGTGCGGCCTGTACGGCGATTTCCGCGGTTTGCCGGTCGCGGATTTCACCGATCATGATGATGTCCGGATCCTGGCGCAGCACGTGCTTCAGTATTTTCGGGAACGTCAGTCCGATGGTGTCGTTGACCTGGTTCTGGTTGATGATGTCGAGCTGGTATTCCACCGGGTCTTCAATCGTGACGATGTTCTTTTCAATGCTCTTCAAATAGCTGATGGCCGCGTAAAGACTGGTGGTCTTGCCGCTGCCGGTGGGTCCCGTCACCAGGATCAGGCCATGGCTGCGGCCCAATAAACGCTTGAAGGACGCCACCGCGTCGATGTTCATGCCCAGCTTGTCGACGTCGAGGATCGACTGGTTTTTATCGAGCACGCGCAGCACGACTTTCTCGCCGTAGATACCGGGCAGGGACGAAAAGCGCAGGTCCACCGTGCGGCCTTGCGTGACAACCTGGATGCGGCCATCCTGCGGCAGCCGGCGCTCGGCGATGTCGAGGTGCGCCATCACTTTTAAACGCGACACGATGGCCGGATGCAGTTCCACGCGCGGCGACATCACCTCATACAAAATGCCGTCGATGCGCAGGCGAATGCGCGCCTTGTTGCGCGAAATTTCAATGTGGATGTCGCTGGCGTTATCGTGGATGGCGCGCTGGATCACTGCGTTCACCATATTGATGACCGGGCTGGCGCCTGCCATCTCGTCGATCTGCGTGTAGTCGTCGGGGATTTGATCGTCCACCAGCTCCAGGTCGGCCGCTTCGCTGCTGATGAAGTCGGGCATCGCGCCGCCATACGCGTCCTCGCGCACGCGCCGGATATCGGTTGGCGGGGCCATCGCCACGCGCACCTTGTAGCCGGTGCGCGTGCGGATTTCATCGATGCTGTGAATCGCCTGCGGGTCGCCGGTGGCTACCGTCAGCGTGTTGTCCACCATGAACAGCGGGATCACGTTGAGGCGTTTGGCCACGTCCTTGTCGAGCAGAGCGACAGCTGTTGGGTCGTACAGGCCGGCGCGCAGGCCCACGTACGGCAGGTCGAGCTGCTCGGCCAGCACCTGGAACAGCGCCGCCTCGGACAGCCATTTTTTCTCGACCATGATGAAGCCCATGCGCTTGCCGGTCTGCTCCTGCAGGCGCGCCGCTTCGGTTACTTGCGCGGTGGTGACGAGGCTGCGTTCCACCAGAATGTCGCCCAGCTTGGCCTGCGCACCGGCCCGCGCGGGCGCAGGCGGCGTGGGCGCGGCGTCGTACAGCGCCACCTGTCCGGCCACGCCGGTGACTTTCAAAATGTCGAGCAGCAGGGCGCTGGGATAGGCCAGCTTCAGCCAGCCGCCCAGTGCAGCCAGGCGCGAGGCGCTGTGCACCATCGATTCGAGGGCGCGCCCTGACAGCAGCGCCACCTTGCCCAGGTCGACGACGATCGTCACCTGGTGCTGAGCGATGCAGGCGTTGATCGACGTATTCAGCGCATCGATGGCGTCGACTGCCACCAGCGCCATGTTCGGCGCCAGGTAAGTCATCGAGCCGATGCGGCTACGGGTGACGGCGGAGTCGCTCACGGTGACTTACGCAGCGACCGTGTCGCGCTGGATGTGAAAGCGCGCGATCCATTCCGGCTCGAGGGCGCACACCTGTTCGAACGCCCGGATCACTTCCGGATCGAGCTGCGTGCCGGCGCAGCGGGCAATTTCCGCCATCGCCACTTCATGGCTGCGCCCTGCACGGTAAGCACGCGAACTGGTGATGGAATCGTAGGTGTCCGCCACGGCGATGATGCGCGCATTGAACGGGATGTCGTTGCCTTTCAAGCCGTGCGGATAGCCGGTGCCGTCGTATTTTTCCTGGTGATGGCGCGCGCCCGGCACCGCACCCTTGAGGCGGTCGATGTGGCGCAAAATTTCATAGCTGCGCTCCGGGTGCACCATGATGAAGGTGAACTCGTCGCGCGTCAGGCGCCCCGGCTTGCACAGCACCGCGTCGGGAATGCCGATCTTGCCGACGTCGTGCAGCAGCGACCCCCAGAACAGATCGTCGGTGTCCTTGGTACCGAGGCGCAGCGCGGCGCCGATCTGCATCGCGATGTAGTGCACGCGCTCGGAGTGCCCGCGCGTGTACGGGTCCTTCGCTTCGACCGCCTCGATCAGCGCGGCCGCCATCTGCTCGTTGAATTTTTTGGTCTCGGACAGCATGCCGTACATGCGCGACAGGCTCGATAACTGGTTTGCCAGCAGCTCGGCCAGTTTGCGGTCGCTGTTCGAGAAATCCGGCTTGTCCAGGTGGTTCACCAGGACCAGGATCGCGACGACGACCTTGTCGTGCACGACCGGGCAGCACAAAAGTTTGAACGGCAGGTCGGTAAAAATATAGGCGCGGCGCGGATCGTCGACCGCGTTGATGACGATCGGTGCCCGCGACGAGTGGGCGAAGCGATATAAATCGCCGCGCATCTCGACCAGCACCAGGTCGAGGTTATGGATTGGTGCCGACAGGTTGGTCGCGTGGACGCACAGGTTTTCACCCGGTTTCACGAACGCGGCAACGTCGGCATTCATGTGGCCGGCCCAGCTTTGCAGCAGCTTTTCGAACAGGTCGGCGCCCGGGTCGAGCTGCTGCACCTGCTTGTCGATGGCGTAGACCAGGTGCAGTTCTTCGTAGCGTTCGGCCAGCTCCTGCGCCATGGTGTCTAGCTCCGTGCGCGCGGCCAGGTCGTCGCGGATGCCGGCGACAATGTCTTCCAGCGTCTCGGCCAGCACGTCCCAGGCCAGCGCGACGTTGTCTACGGGCTCCGTGCGAACGACTACGTAACCGTGACAGTCGATCGGCATGTACAGCAGCGTGCCGTGAGCATGGTCGTGGCGCTGCATGCCGTCGCCGCTGCATGGCCAGGCAAAGCCGCCGGTCATCAGGTCCGGCACCAGGCCGGGCAGGGTACTGTCGGCGCGGCTGGTGAATGGCACGGCACCGGCGCCATCGACGACGCCCCAGTCGTAGTCGATGCCGGTGATGCGGCGCAGCCAGCGGGCGTACTGGGTGTAATCGAATGTGTTCAATGTTTCAGCGGACATGCGACGCCTCCGGCGCGGTGGAACCAACAGGGAAATTGAGGGCCAGGCGCGCCACCAGCTGGCGCGGACTGAGAGGTTTTTCGAGGAATTCGATATTCGTCAGCTGACGCACCCACTCGCGTTCATCGGAGGCCGTCATCGACGTCATCACAAGGATCAGGAACGGCTCGTCGGGATAGCGGGTGCGCACGGTGCGGCACAATTCGCGCCCGTCCATACCGGCCATCTGGATATCGCTGACCATGGCATCGGGACGCTGTCCGGCCATTTTTTCCAGGGCTTCATTGCCGTCGGACGCGCTGATGACCAGGTAGCCGCTGCGCTCGAGCATCAGGCGCAGCACGCGGATCACGTGCGCCTCGTCATCGACAATCAATATGGTGCGCTTGCTCATAATACGTTTGCTCCGTCGACCAGGGCCGGCATTTTGTTCAGGTGAATAGCGAAGGTGGAACCGTGTCCCAGTGCGCTTTCGAGGGTTAGCTGCCCGTGGTGCAGCTCGACGATCTGCTTGGCCAGATACAGGCCGAGCCCATGGCCGCCACGGGCCTGTTCACCCGTTTCTGCCACGCGATAAAATTTTTCCATGACGCGGGCGGCGTCGGCCGGCGCCATGCCGATGCCGCTGTCGCGCACTGAAATGACAATGTCGTCGGTACCTTCTTCAGCGGCCAGCACGACGGTGCCGCCAGGCTGGTTGTATTTGATGGCGTTGTTCAGCAGGTTGTTCAGCGAAATGCGGAACAGGTCCTTGTCGACGGCCACGGCGGAAATATCGCGCGGCACCTGCATGTCGAGGCGGATGCCTTTTGCTTCGGCGCGGGTGCGCGCGTGCTGGTACACATCGCGCAGCAGGTCGTCGAGTTTGATGCGGTGGCGGTCCGGCCGCATCGCGCCCATTTCCAGCTTGCTGACATTGAGCAGGTTCGACACCAGCCCGGTCATGCGCTCGACTTCATCCTGGATCACATTCACCGATTCCACGCGCAGCGCTTCTTCGGTGGCCGCGTCGGCCAGCATTTCGCAGTACATGCCAATGACGTTCAGCGGCGACTTGAGTTCATGCGCCACGTGGGCGACGAAATCGTTACCGGCCTGGCGCGCCAGGTGTTCGCGGGTGGCGTCGCGCAATACCACGAGCGTGCCGAATGCCATGCCGCCGATGCCCGCCTGCAGCGATTGCGCCGTGGCCCACAGGCGTTTGTCCGGCACGTTGACCGGATTGAATTCGATGCTGGCCTGGCTGCGTTGGTCCATGCCGGCGCCGCGATAGCGTGCCAGCATGGCGCGCAGTTCGGGATCGTGGCACCAGGCGTCGAGTGGCTGCGACAGCACCGCGCCCACCGGCACGCCCAGCAGCGGCTCGATTTTGCCGCTGGCGAAAGTGACATCGCCGGCCGGGTCCAGCACCAGCAGCCCATCGGGCAGGCATTGCAGCACGGCCTGCATCTTGTTGCTGCCGTATTCGAGCAGGCGGCCGTTGGCCACGCTGGTTTTGCTGTCCTGCTCGAGCGCGCGGATGCGGCTGCTGGCCTGCTCGAGATACGCATTCAGTTTGCCGGCCAGGTCGCGCACATCCTGATCGACCGGTGCCACGGCGCTGCCCGGGCCTGCGTTCAGCTGGCGCAGCTGTTCACCGAGCGCGGCGAGTGGTGCCATTTCGCGCTTGAAAACGAGATAAATCAGCGGCACCAGCAGGAACACGGCCAGCGCGATGAGCGCATAGAAGGGCATGTCCGTGATGCTGAAAAAAGAAGCTGGCTGAAAGTAACCGATGCGCAGCGTCAGCGGCTTGCCGTCAGTGCTGGCAAGGGGACCATAAAACTCGCGGATGGCGCGCGCGTTCTCGGGCGACGCGACGGTGCGCTCGGCGAAACCGGCCAGCATCGTCGGCGCCATGCCGGGCGGGACCAGGGTACCGGGACTGGCCGCTTCTGCGAGGTTGCGCCCGTCCGCACCGGTGACGGCGGCGTAGGCAAAGTCGGGGTTATCGCGATACGCCAATACCGAATTGAGCACGCCCGGCTGACCGGGTCCGGGCGCCAGTACCGCGGCCGGCAGCGCTGCCAGCGAGCGCACGATGCTCAAACCCTGCTCGCGCAGATGCCGCGCATCGGCGGCCTGCTGGCGCTGCAGCAGCAAGCCGACCACGATGGCAATCACGGCCAGCGACGATGCCACCAGGATGATGCCGAGGCGATTATTTTTCATGACAGTGACAGTGGCGTTGGCAACGGGTAGGCGGGAACATGGCGAATAAACCGGCAAGGATTCATGCGAGGTGGATAGCTGCGAACTATAATTGTTAAATTGCCGCACGGCAAATAACAATTGCGAAAGCTATTGTTTTCGTGACACTTTTTGACGTGCTTGCAACAGTTGATGACGATGCTACCGTTGGCGATCAGGCGATTGCGACGCACAAGCATAAAAAAGCCCGGTCGCGGAGGACCGGGCTGATCAATCGTTCGGCAACAGCGCTGTGCAGCGTGGCCAGCCAGGCACTGTATTACTTGGCAGCTTTGCGGCAGCGTGCAGCGCCCAGGCCCAGGAAGCCGATGCCCAGCAGGCCCAGCGACAGCGGCTCTGGCACAGCGTTCGCATCGGTCGCCGCAAGGGTCGCGCTGGCGAAGTAGAAATCGCCGCCGGTGCCGGTAACGCTGAACGCAATTTTGCCGTCCTTGTTCAGATCATCCAGGTTGGCTGCATTCAGCTTCAGCGTAAAAATATCGCCGCCTGCAGTATTGTTCGTCTCTTTGGTGAGGTTACCGAACGTGAGCTTCTGGCTGCCGAAGGTGATGTAGCCGGATTCCGTGCCGGCCTTGTCGGTCAGGCGAATGCTCAGTATGCCGCTGTCGTAGGTGGTTTTGTCCAAAACGTAACTGTACGAGGCCATGTCGAAAGTGTAAGAAGCCACATCCTGGTTACCGATCGAGAAATCCGACGCTGGTGCAATGACAGCTGTCTTGATCACAGATGCCTGGGCGTTGGCCATGAAAAGGGCGGAAGCGATGGTCAGGGCGGACAGGGTTGTTTTCGTAAAATTCATTTTCAGGACCTATAGTTGATTATTGAAACATTTAATTTATATTTAGAAAGTAGTGTGCCAGTACTTATGGCAACACTATGACCAGCAAGACAACTTTTCTTTTTTACAATGTAATCTGTAAAGTTTTTCGACAAACAATAATGTTCTCCGAATGTACGCTTGGTTAGCAGGCGGCGCCCGGCCAGCAGCATCCGCGTATAGTGATGGCAAGGAAACAGCAACAGGCGATCATGGATTTGGAAATCAATCAGGACGACGACGCAGCACTGAACCAGCAATTGGCCGCCCGCGGGATCGAACTGGCCAAGCTCGAAGGGCGCGTGGTATTGCGTTTTACCGGTACGGTGCAAGCCGGCAAGCTGGCAGTCCCTTACCGCTTGGTGCCGGCGCGCGGTGTGCTGGCCAAGCCGAGCAAATGGCGCCGCTTCGACAGCGACGCGCGCGCAGCACTGATCGACGAGCGCACCACCGAGACCGACGTCGCCGAGCTAACGGCCGAAGTGACCGCTTTTGTGCGCAACCTGGTCGAGGAGGCGGACGACTACGGGGTCGATCCGCAGCCGTTCCTGGCCACGCTGGCCGAATTCGAAAGCGCCGAGCCGGCCGAGTACGTGTTTCACCGCATCCAGCAGCGCCTGGTTCACGCCTTCGAGCGCGAGCAGGAAGAGCGCCACGCCGCGCGCACCAAGGAAAGCATCAACCTGGCCGAGTATCCGGCTTCGTTCGAGACGGCCCGCCGCATGGGGCGCAAATTTATTGCGCTGCTGGGGCCGACCAATTCGGGCAAGACGCACCGCGCGATGGAGCACCTGATGAAGGCGCACAGCGGCGTCTATCTGGCGCCGCTGCGCTTGCTGGCACTGGAAAACTATGAGCGCATGCAGGCTGCGCGCCCGCACGGAAAACCGCTGGCCGTCAGCCTGGTAACGGGCGAAGAGCGGCGCATGGCAGAGAACAGCACGCACACGGCCAGCACCGTCGAAATGCTCGACACGCGCAATCCGGTCGAGGTGGCCGTCATCGATGAAATTCAGATGCTGGCCGACCGTGACCGCGGCGCGGCCTGGACCGCGGCGGTATGCGGCGCGCCCGCCAATACGGTGTATCTGGTCGGGGCGCCGGAAGCACGCCGCGCCATCGAAGCGCTGGCCGCACGCCTGGATGTGCCGCTGGAAGTGCACATATTAAAACGCATGGCGCCGCTGGCGATGGAAGCGGGCGCCGTGCGCAAGATCCGCAACCTGCGCCGCGGCGACGCCGTCATCTGCTTTTCGCGCCGCGAAGTACTCAAGTGGCGCGACATGATCACGGAAATCGGCTTGTCGGTGTCCACCGTCTACGGCAACCTGTCGCCCGAAGTACGGCGCGCGCAGGCCGAGCGCTTCCGCGACGGCCGGGCCGATATTGTGGTCGGCACCGATGCGCTGGCGATGGGCCTGAACATGCCGATCCAGCGCATCGTGATGACCACTGCCGTGAAGTACAACGGGGTAGAAGAAGAGGAAATTTCGGCCGCGCTGGCACGCCAGATCGCCGGTCGCGCCGGGCGCTATGGCGTGCACGAAGAGGGTTTTGTGGCCGGGTACGACGACGATACACATGAAGTGATGCGTGCGCTGTTGCGCGAAAAGCCGACGCCGATCGGCGCTTCTGGTTTCGCCGTCGCACCATCGATCGAACACCTGCACCGCATCGCCAACGTCACGCGCGAGACGTCATTGGTAAAACTATTAAAACGGTTTATCCATAATATCGATGTGCCGGATGGCTTCTTTTATCCGCGCATCACCGAAGAACAGAATGAGCGTGCAATCTGGCTCGACACGCTTGACTTGACGGTCGCGGAGAAATTCATGCTCTCCCTGGTGCCGATTTCGACCAAAGTGCCGTCGCTGCAGGCGGCGTGGGAACACTGGGCGATGTCACTGGCCAAACGCAAGATTTGCCGACTCGAGCACCAGGCGGAAAAAATCGCCTGGCAGACCTTGCAGGAAGTCGAAGACACCTGCCGCCGCTATTCGGCATATGCGTGGCTCAGTTACCGGCAGCCCGATTTTTTCCCGAGCATCGCGTTGGCGCAGGAGGGCGCGCGGATCGCCTCCGAGCGTGTCGACTCCCTGCTCCAGGCACAAAACGCCGCAGCGCGCAAAAAGCATGCTGCACCAAAGGCCAATTTCAAGCGCAACCGCTACTAACCCCAACCCGGGGTCAGGTCTGCCAATCCGACACGCTCTCATCCGTAATCGCTAATCGCGAGCATTTTTTTGCCGCGTACAGTCGAGGTCGTGTACGAATGGCAGACCTGACCCCGGGTGAGATTTTAGCTTGTATGATGTTTTTTTGAAGGAGACAAACTTGAACGAGAAGAAGACTTACACGGCAGCGCAGATCAACCAGATGGCGGCGCCTTTTCTGCCCGGTTACCTGGGCGTGGAATTTACCCGCATTGAGGGCACCGAACTGGTGGCCCAGTTGCCCGTGAAAGCGGAACTACTGGCGCCAAATGGCTTCCTGCACGCGGGCAGTGTCATCTCGCTGGCCGATACCGTCGCCGGCGTGTCGTGCATGATCAACCTGCCGGAAGGGGCCAGCAGTTTTACCACCATCGAACTGAAATCGAATCACTTCGGTACCGCGCGCCAGGGTGTCATCGAGGCGATTGGCAAGCCTGTGCACATGGGCCGGACGACGCAGGTGTGGGATGTGGTGGTGACCGATCAGGGCAGCGGCAAGACAATTGCGCTGTTTCGCTGTACCCAGATGATCCTGTACCCGAAGTAGCCAAGCTGTTTGTCGACGCGTGCTTTACTTTGCCCGTCAGCCTTTGGCCAGCGCGCCTTGCAACAGGGCGTGCAGGGCGGCGAAGTCGGGCTGGCCGACGTAGCGCTTGAGGATGGCGCCATCCTTGCCGATGACGAAAGTCGTCGGCGTCATCGCCACATCGCCCCAGGCTTTGGCCGCGGCGCCGGAGGCGTCATACGCCACCGTGAATGGCAGCTTGCGCGTTTGCGCGTAATTGAGGATGTAGTCGGGCCGGTCGTAGCTCATCGCCACGGCGACGAATTCCATGCCCTGGCCCTTGAATTTGTTGTACGTCTCGATCATCTGCGGCATCTCGGCCACACAGGTGGTACACGACGTTGCCCAGAAATTGACCATCACGACTTTGCCACGCAGGCTTTGCATGCTGACTTGCTGGCCATCGAGGCGTATAAAAGTCGAGGCAGGTGCGGAGGCCTGGTGGCTCAGTGTTGCAAAGCCCACACCGGCCAATGCCAGCACGACGGCGCCGATGGCAGCAGGCTTGATCCAGTGGCGGGCCATGGCGCGATTAGAGCTGGGTAGACTGCATCGACTTCGGTGTGATCTCGCGCAGCTCTGCTTCGGTAATGTATTCGAACAGTTTGACGACCCGTTCTACACCAGCCACGCTCTTCGTCACATCGGTGGCGACATCGCCTTCGCGCTGCGTCACGCGGCCCATCAAATAGACCGTGCCGTTTTCGGTAACCACTTTGAACGACGATGCCGAAATGGTTGTCATTTCGACCAGGCTGGCTTTTACCTTGGTGGTCACCAGCGCATCCGACGAGCGCGACGTGTAGCTGGCCGGACCGGCAATCACGAGTTCGTTGGCGACTGACTGCACACCCTCGATGGCGCGCACTTCACGCCCGGCCACATCCTTGGTGGCCTGGTCTGGCACCTCGCCGGTGATCAATACCTTGCGGTTGAAACTGGCGATATTGATATGGCCATTCTCGCCGCCCAACTGACGCAATCTGGTTTCGGCTTTCACCGTGATTGTCTTGTCTTCGGTCTGCGCGCCCAGTGTGCGCCGGTCGGCCGTCGCGGCAGCACCCATGGCGACGCCGCCGACGACCAGCGGAAAGCAGCCACTCATTGAAACCAGTGAGGCCAGTAGTGCGGCGCACAGGACGGCTTTCGCCACAGGGACTTTATGCATTGTCATCTCCTCCGAACAGGGCAACGTCGATACCGTCGCAAATTGCATGGATGGCCGTCAGGTGCACTTCTTGCACGCGGCAGGTGCGTGAATGGGCCACATTGATATGCACATCGGCGTCGGTCAGCAGCCGCGCCAGGGCGCCGCCGTCCTTGCCGGTCAACGCGACGATGCGCATTTCGCGCTCAAGGGCAGCTTCCACGGCAGCCAGCACATTGGCCGAGTTGCCCGATGTTGAAATGGCCAGCAAGATATCGCCGGCTTGCCCGAAGGCCTGCACCTGCTTGGAAAAGATATCTTTATAACTGTAGTCGTTGCCGACGGCGGTGATGATCGACGTATCGGTGGTCAGCGCCAGGGCCGGCAGCGGAAAACGCTCGCGCTCGAAGCGGCCGACCAGTTCGGCGGCAAAGTGCTGACAATCGGCAGCCGAGCCGCCGTTACCGCAGGCGAGGATCTTGTTACCATTGGACAGCGCGCCGAACATCAATTCGATCGCCTCGGAAATAGGTTGGGACAGAGCCGCTGCCGACTTCATTTTGAGGTCGGCGCTCTCCTGGAAGTGGGCAAGGATGCGTTGAGTATTCATAGTGGACGATTATAGTGCAGTGGCACCGCTGGGGCTGCAAGCACACCGATTTCCTTACAATTCTTCTGTTTGACTACATCCCGATGCAGTTGCGCAGCCAGTCGAGCTGGTCGCCATCGATGGCCACAACGTCGAACCGGCAGGGCGGTAATTGACGATAGCGCTTCAAATAAACCTGCGCGGCGCAGATCAGCCTGGCCTGCTTGACTGGCGTGATGCTGGCGGCCGCACCGCCATGCACGCGGTCGGCGCGCTGGCGCACCTCGACGAACACCAGGGAATCGCCGTCACGCATGATCAGGTCGATTTCACCGCCCTTGCACGTAAAATTGGCCTCAACCAGCTGCAAGCCGTGCTGCTCAAGATGTTTGCACGCGACTTGCTCCCAGTTGCGGCCCTGTATCTGCTTTTCAGACAGCTTTTTGGCGGGCGGCAGGGGCCACATGGCTAGCGTCCGTCCGGCACCGTGTCGAACAGGCCGCCGCGGTAAATCACGGGTGCCTCGCGCCGCTCGAAGCGCGGCGACTGGGCCTGGACGCGCAACTGTCCGGTGACGCCATCGAGCGTAATTGGCTGACCCGGATGCAGCGCCATTTCGCGCGCGGTGCGATACGCGTCGATGCCCAGTGCGTACAGACGGTCCATGTCGGGCGCCGCGCTCGCCGTCGGGCTGGCAGCGCGGCGTGGGTAGGCCATCGCAGCAGGGTGGTCGGGCTGCACTTGCCACGGCAGATCGAGCATGTGCACGCCATCGAGTTCGGCCACGCTGATGCCGGCGCCGCGACCCGGATTGACCGACGACGTGCCGTACGCAGGCAGCGCCATTCCCAGCGCCGCCCGTACCTGACGCAGTTGTTCGGAGTCGAGCGCGGCAAAAATAAAATCGGGCGCATCGATGTCGCTGCGGGTTTTCAGATCCAGCAGTGCGGCGTCATCGATTTTCCCGTCGACGCTATTCAGTTCAACCTGGTAAGCAGTATTGCCATATAAATTCCAGCGGTCGTGGAAAGCGCCGGCCAGACGCCGCTGCCAGGCTGCGCTGCCCAGCAAAATGAGCGGGCGGCCACGCGGAAAGTCTGCCTGCGCCCACGCTGCAACCTGGCGCGCTTCGTCTTCGATCGACAGGCCGATAGTGAGCATATTCGGCGGCAGCGGCGTGCTGTCGCCGGGATGATTCAATGCCAGTGTCGGTTTGGTGACGTCACCCGCGGCGACGGCTGCGACGGCGCCGCGCAGCAGCGGACCGACCACCATGTCGTTGCGGGCGGCGGCATCGTGATAGGCCGCGAGCGTGGTCTCGACCGTGTCGCCGCTGGGCACCAGGTCGATGGTAAAACCGTCGCGATCCCTTTCATACGCTGCCATGAAGCCGGCGCGCACGGCTTCTGCAGGCGCTGCCAGGCTGGTGGAATTCAGGGGCAGCAGCAGGGCAATGCGGGTGGGGCTGCCGGTGGCAGAGGGCGGCGGCGGGGCCTCGGGCTGGTCCGGACTGTCGATGGGCATGGTCGTGACGACGGCGGCCGGCGGCGGGGGAATGGGCGCCAGCACTGGCGGCGGTGGAGGCGGGATCACGCTTGTATTTGTGTCGACAGGCGCGCACAATCCTCCCGGCGCGCTGCATGGCGTGCTGCAGCCCACCAGCGAGCCGATCGCCAACGCGAAGGCTACGCTCGCGAGATTTTTCATCAGCATTCAATCCCCAACATGACAGAATCTCCCTCCAGCCAGATCGCCCAGCTCCCCGTCATTGGCGAAGCGGCGCAGCAATCCTATCCTACCGCAACGCTGTATATCGTGGCCACTCCCATCGGCAACGTCACCGACATCACGCTGCGCGCGCTGCACCTGCTGGCCATTGCCGATGTCGTCGCCTGCGAAGACACGCGCAAGACCGGCGCGCTGCTCACGCGCTTCGGCCTGTCGAAACCGATGCTCGCCGCGCACCAGCATAACGAGCGCGAAGTGGCCGAAAAACTCATATCGCGCCTGCTGGCGGGCGAGCGCGTGGCGCTGGTGTCCGATGCCGGCACGCCGGGCGTCTCCGATCCCGGTGCGCGCATCGTCGACGCCGTGCGCGCCGCCGGCCTGCGCGTGCTGCCGCTGCCGGGCGCTTCGGCAGTCGTCACGGCGCTGTCGGCCAGTGGTCTCGTCAACGACCAGTTTTATTTTGTCGGCTTCCTGCCGGCCAAGGCAAAACAACGGGAGACGGCCCTGGCTGCCCTGGCGACGGTCGCGGCGACGCTGGTGTTTTACGAGGCCCCGCACCGGATCGTCGAATCGGTCGAGGCGCTGACACTGGCTTTCGAACCGACCCGGCAAATCGTGTTTGCGCGCGAGCTGACCAAATTGTTCGAAGAGATTCACCGGTGTCCGCTGGGCGACGCGGTGGCGTGGATCAAGGCCGACGTCAATCGCGAACGCGGGGAATTCGTGGTGCTGGTCGAGGGCGCGAGCGTCGCCACCGATGCGGCCGATGCGGAAGCGGAGCGCATCCTGCAGATTTTACTCAGTGAGTGCTCCGTAAAACAGGCCGCGAATCTGGCGGCGCAGATCACGGGGCGCAAGAAAAATGCGCTGTACGACCGCGCTTTGGCGATCAAGGGCGAATAGCCAACCCAGCACGTCATTTTTCGTGCAGGCCGGAACCCGTGGCACGCAAGCTTTGTCATGCTGCAAAGTTGGTATGGGTACCGGCCTGCGCCGGTATGACGGATAGAAGAATGGTGGTGCCATCGCACATCACCACTTGCAGCCGGTTCCTGCCTTCTGCGTCAGCATGATCAGCGGCGCCAATAAACCACCCGGCAAGCCATCCTTGCAGTCACCCCGCTTGGCCGCCGATATCGCCTGGGCCGCCTTCGACTCATACCGGATCTGATTCGCCAGCTCCTGTTTCTTTAATCGCGCCAGTGGTGCGTCGTCTGCGTTCGGGGCGTCCTGCAAGCCGACGATGCGGGCGGTCGAGCGCGCAGCATCGAGGTCGAATTTTTTTGGCGTCGGCGGCGGCGTTTCCACTGGCTGCGCTTCGACGACCACTTCCGGCGCGGCTGCCACCGTCGGCTTTGGCGCGACCGCGATCACACGCCGCGGTGGACGGGGTGCTGCTGCTGCCCGGCTGCGCGTCGCCGGCTCGGGCGGCGGTAGCGTAGCTTCCACGACAGGCGCGGGCGCAGGCAGCGGCTGCAAGTGCAGCACGATGGGCGTCGGTGCCGGGGCGACATAGGGTGGGACTGTCGGGCGCGATAAAAACACGATCGCTGCGTGGGCGAGGATCGACAGCGCCACGCCAGTCAGCACCCGTTTCGAGGCTAGTCCCGGCGTCTGCGCAGCGATCATTTTAAAGTTTCTCCAGCTGAGCTCTTGACCATCGGCGTCCTACCAGCTATGATGCGTTTCCTCGTCGGAGTGTGGCGCAGTCCGGTAGCGCACCTGGTTTGGGACCAGGGGGTCCAAGGTTCGAATCCTTGTACTCCGACCAAGTATTTCGAGAAGCCCCACAGTTCGCTGTGGGGCTTTTTCCGTTCCGGGCTTAGTATCATGCAGAGGCCCACTCATTGGCCCACTTCGCGGCCAGCGCATTGCCGGCGCGGCTGTTGCCCTTGCGGCCTAGTTGTTGCGAAATGAACTGGCCGGCCTCGACCACCTGCTTCAAATCCACGCCGGTTTCAATCCCCAGTCCCTGCAGCAGGTACAGCACATCTTCTGTCGCGACGTTCCCGGTGGCGCCTTTTGCATACGGGCAGCCGCCCAGGCCTGCCACCGACGCATGAAAAATTGCGATGCCCACTTCCAGGCTGGCATAGATGTTCGCCAAAGCCTGGCCGTAGGTATCGTGGAAGTGACCCGAGAGACCTTCCATGCGAAATGCACCGGCCGCGCGCAGCATCACGGCCTGAGTATGCCGCGGCGTCGCCACGCCGATGGTGTCGGCAATGTCGATTTCATCGCAGCCCAGCGCCGCCATGCGGGCCACCACGTCGGCCACGGCATCGAGCGGCACCTCGCCTTGGTACGGGCAGCCAAACGCGCAGCTGATGCTCGCACGCAGGCGCAGGCCGTGTTCCCTGGCTGCCCTTGCAACTGGTTCGAAGCGCGCAATCGATTCGGCGATCGAACAGTTGATATTCTTTTGCGAGAACGCTTCCGACGCCGAGCCGAAGATCACCACTTCATCGGCGCGCGCCGCCAGTGCCGCGTCAAAACCCTGCATGTTCGGGGTCAGTGCGGAATATATGGTGCCGGGGCGGCGCGCG
This sequence comes from Pseudomonadota bacterium, assembly GCA_030853745.1. GTDB lineage: Bacteria > Pseudomonadota > Gammaproteobacteria > Burkholderiales > Burkholderiaceae_D > JALYUM01. The sequence goes on from JALYUM010000170.1 coordinate 57,575, forward strand.
ATTTGCGCCATCACCTCGGTGCTGGTCGCCATCTGCGGCACCCATTTCGGCGACACGAACGATGCCGCTTCAATATTGGCAAATCCGGCGCGCGTCAGGCGGTCGACCAGTTCCACCTTGACGGCCGCGCTGACCGCTTCTTTTTCATTTTGCAGGCCGTCGCGCGGGCCCACTTCGACGACTTTGACGTGCGTAGGCATGCTGTTCATTTCAATATCCTCGTGCGCGGTCGACGATGTCGGCCACGGGTTCGCCGCACGCCAGGGCCCGCATCTTGCCGGCGATCTGATGAACAGCTTCATGGGTCAATGTGAGTGCCGAAATATGCGGCGTGATCGTCACGCGTGGTTCGCCCCAGAACGGGTGATCGCGCGGCAGCGGCTCTTCACGGAACACGTCCAGCGTCGCGCCGGCCAGGTGGCCAGCGCGAATGTGCGCCAGCAGCGCAGCGTCATCGATATGCGCGCCACGCGCCACGTTGATGACAAAGCCGCCCTTCGCCAGCAGCGCCAGGCGCGCATGATTGAGCAAATTCTCGGTGGCGGGTGTCAGCGGCAGCAGGCAGACCAGCACGCGCGTGCCGCGCAAAAAATCGTCAAGCGCCGTGAAGCAGTCGACGCCGTCAATGACGCGGGCGTTGCGGCTCCAGCCCCGCAGCGGAAAGCCGAACGGGCGCAGCGCGTCGATAACGCGCGTGCCCAGTTGTCCGAGTCCCAGCACGCCGACAGTAAAATCCTGCTTCTCGTACGCCGGCAGCGGCTTCCAGACGCCCAGGCGCAGCTGGCGATCGTAATCGTCGAAGCGGCGGAAGTAGCGCAGCACCGCGTGCGTCACGTATTCCGCCATCTGCATGCCCATGCCGGCGTCGCCGAGACGGATAATGGGCGCAGGTGGCAACGCGTCGCCAAACTTGAGAATGGCGTCGACACCCGCGCCCATCAGGAAGATCGCCTTGACGTGCTGCAGTTGCGCCAGCAGCGACGCTGGCGGGCCCCAGACGACAGCGTAGTCCGCCTCTGCCGGGCTAGAAGTGATCTGTATCTGTTCCCTGGCAAACGCCGCCTCCCAGTCGGCAGTCTGGCTGTCGCTGCGATACAGGAAGATCTGCATTTACGTTGCCTTGAACGCCAGCAGTGGCGAGCCATCGGCGACCTGGTCGCCCACCGCATACAGCAGTTCTTCGACGATGCCATCGGACGGCGCGCCGATCGTGTGCTCCATCTTCATCGCTTCCATGATGACGAGCGGCTCGCCTTTTTTGACAAGCTGGCCGGCGCTGGCCAGGATCGCCACCACCTTGCCCGGCATCGGCGCCGTCAGTCGTCCACCGGCAGCTTCGGCCTCGCCCGCGTGCGCCATTGGATCGTGGTACGTCAGCGTGAAATGGCGCCCGCCGGTGAACACGTGGAACAGGTCGCCGTCGCGGCGCACCGTGCCATGCAGGGCGGCGGCGCCGAGGCGGATCGACAGCGTGGCGCCATCGCGCGCGGCCAGCGCCAGGTCGGCCTGTTCACTGTTCAGCGCGATGTGCCAGCCGTCGGTGCGGTAGGTCAGCGCCAACGCGTATTGCTGGTCATCGCTGAACGTCAGCGTGCGCCGGTAGTCGCCATTCAGACGCCAGCCGGTGGCGTTCGCCCACGGATCGGTGGCGCCAGTATGTTCTCCACCGACCAACGCCATCGCGGCCAAGGCCAGCGCACCCAGTGGTGCCGGCGCCGGCGGCGGGAACAGTGTCGCGCTGTTCCGTTCAATCAAACCGGTATCCAGGTCGGCATTCGCAAAGGCGTCGCCTTCCACGAGGCGTTTGAGGAACGCGATGTTCGTGGCAAGGCCGACAATGTGAAATTCCGCCAACGCCTGGCGCATGCGCGCGAGCGCCTGCGCACGGTCGGCGCCCCAGACGATCAATTTGGCGATCATCGGGTCGTAATACGGCGAGATCGCATCGCCTTCGCGTACGCCGGAATCGATGCGCACCGGCGCTGGCGGCGTGCCGCCCAGTGTGAAACTGACAGCGTCTGGGGTATCCATGTGACGCAGCGTGCCGATCGACGGCAAGAACCCTTTTCCCGGATTCTCGGCGTAAATACGGGCTTCGATCGCATGGCCATTGATGAACAGTTCGTCCTGGCGCAGCGGCAGCGGCTGGCCGGCCGCGATGCGTAATTGCCACTCCACCAGGTCGGTCCCGGTGATCATTTCCGTCACCGGGTGCTCCACCTGCAGGCGCGTGTTCATCTCCATGAAGTAGAACGAACCGTCCTGGTTGGCGATGAATTCAACAGTGCCGGCGCCGACGTAGCCGACTGCTTTTGCCGCCGCGACGGCAGCTTCGCCCATCGCTGCACGGCGTTCTGCCGGCATGTTCGGGGCCGGCGCTTCTTCCAGCACTTTTTGGTGACGACGCTGCACCGAGCAATCGCGCTCGTGCAAATACACGCAGTTGCCCTGGGTATCGGCAAACACCTGGATTTCAATGTGGCGCGGCCGCTGCAGATATTTCTCGGCCAGGACCTTGTCGTCGCCAAAAGAGCTGATTGCTTCGCGCTTGCAGGATGCCAGCGCGGCTGCAAAATCTTCCGAGCGCTCGATCACACGCATGCCCTTGCCACCACCGCCGGCGCTGGCTTTGAGCAGCACCGGATAACCGATGCGGTCGGCTTCCCTTTGCAGCAAATCCGGATCCTGCGACTCGCCGTGGTACCCCGGCACCAGCGGCACATTGGCGCTCTCCATCAGCGTTTTTGCCGCCGACTTCGAGCCCATGGCGCGCATCGATGACGCTGGCGGGCCGATGAACACCAGGCCGGCAGCGGCGCAGGCATCGGCGAAATCGGCGTTCTCGGACAAGAAACCATAGCCCGGGTGAATCGCCTGCGCGCCGGTGGCCAGCGCCACGGCGATGATTTTGTCACCGCAAAGATAGCTTTCCTTGGCCGCAGCGGGGCCAATCAGCACGGCTTCATCACAGACCGCCACGTGCTTCGCATTGGCGTCGGCTTCGGAATACACGGCGACGGTACGAATGCCCATGCGGCGCGCGGTGGCGGCCACACGGCAGGCGATTTCGCCACGGTTGGCGATCAGGATTTTTGTAAACATATCAGCTGCCGCAGGCGGCTTTTGGTGCGGAATCGAGCATCGCCGCGCGGGTGTGAAGGCCGAGTTTTTCCAGCAGCGCGCGGTCGTCGTGCGCTTCCGGGTTGTCGGTGGTGAGCAGCTTGTCGCCGTAAAAAATCGAGTTGGCGCCAGCCAGGAAGCACATCGCCTGCACCGCTTCGCCCATTTGGCGGCGGCCAGCCGACAAGCGCACGCGCGCCTGCGGCATGGTGATGCGCGCCACCGCGATGGTGCGCACGAATTCGAGCGGGTCGAGCGGATCGATGCCGTGCAGCGGCGTGCCTTCCACCTGCACCAGGTGATTCACCGGCACCGATTCCGGATACGGATTCAGGTTTGCCAGTTGCGCGATCAGGCCGGCGCGCTGCAGGCGCGATTCGCCCATGCCGACGATCCCGCCGCAGCATACTTTGAGGCCGGCGTTGCGCACGCGGCCCAGGGTGTCTAGGCGGTCCTGGTATTCACGCGTCGAAATCACATTGCTGTAAAACTCGGGCGCGGTGTCGAGATTGTGGTTGTAGTAGTCGAGGCCCGCAGCTTTCAGTTGCTGTGCCTGTCCTTCTTCCAGCATGCCGAGCGTGGCGCAGGTTTCCAGGCCCAGTGCTTTTACTTCGCGCACCATCTCTTCGACTTTTTCCATGTCGCGCTCTTTCGGGCTGCGCCAGGCGGCGCCCATGCAAAAGCGCGTGGCGCCGTTGGCCTTGGCCTGGCGGGCGGCGTCCAGCACCGTCTCGATGCCCAGGATTTTTTTCGCTTCCACGCCGGTGTCGTAACGCGCAGCCTGCGGGCAGTAGCTGCAGTCTTCCTCGCAACCGCCGGTTTTGATCGACAACAGCGTCGCCAGTTCGACGTCACCGTCCGGGAAATTTGCGCGGTGCGACGTCTGGGCGCGGAACATCAGGTCGTTGAACGGTAATTCAAACAACGCCAGCACGTCGGCCACCGGCCAGGTAGCGTCGTCAGCAACCGTGATCGGTGCGGCAGGTGGGTGAAAAGAGACGGGTGCGTTCATGGTATTTCCTTGTATTCGTAAAAATCAGTCACGGGCAGAAGGCCAGCCTGGCAGCCCGATAAAATGTAAGTGCTCCGCGGCTGCGGCAGCCGTGGGCGCATCGAGGCGCGGCACCCGGCCCAATAGCGGCGCCGGAATGCGCTGCTCGAGCGCAGCGATATTCTCGTCGATGAACGACATGTCCGGGTCCACTTCGTTGGCCACCCAGCCGGCAATCACCAGGCCGCGCCGTACGATGGCTTCCACCGTGAGCAGCGCGTGGCTGATGCAGCCGAGGCGCATGCCGACGACCAGGATGACCGGCAGGTTCAGTTGCGTGGCCAGGTCTGCCGTGTCGAAATCGTCGGCCAAGGGCACATGAAAACCCCCCACGCCTTCGACGACCACCGCATCCGACGCGCCGAGAATCTCGGCGTACGCCGCGATGATCGGCACCGCCTCGATGGTCACACCTTCCAGCGCGGCGGCGATGTGCGGCGCTGCCGGTTCCTTGAACATGTACGGCGTCGTGATGTGCTGCGGCAGGTGGACATTGCCGGCAGCAGCGAGCATATCGGCATCTTCGTTGTGCAGCACGCCATCGTCGCCCAACGTGGCGCCCGCAGCAACCGGCTTCATGCCGCAGGCACGCTGGCCGCTGGCGACCAGCTTGTGCAGGATGGCCGCAGAAATCAGCGTTTTGCCGATCTCGGTATCGGTGCCGGTGACGAAGCAGTTGAAGCGCGGCGGGATGCCCGCGATGGCGCCCTGCAGTTCAGGTTCGTTGACCGGTTCAATTTCGGGCACCGTATTCGATTCGGTCTCGACATCGGCGATTTCCTGCATTTCAGGATCGTTCAGCATCATTGCGCATCTCCTTCCAGGGCATTGAGCGCAGCAGCCAGCTGCGCCACATCGTCTTCAGTATGCGACGCCGACAGCGTCACCCGCAGGCGCGCCGTATTCACAGGCACGGTGGGCGGACGGATCGCCGGCACCCACAGTCCCTGCGCATGCAAGCTGGCGCTGGCCGCCATCGCATCATCGTTGCCCCCAATGATAATCGCCTGGATCGGTGTCGTCGATGGTACACGCTGCCAGCGCTTTAACTGCAGTGCATCGTCGAGCTGCGCAACCAGCCGCGCCAGGTGCGCGCGGCGCTGCCGGCCTTCTGCTCCGCCGATGATTTTCAAGCTGGTCAGCAGCGCGTGCGCCAGCGCAGGCGGCGCTGCCGTCGTGTAAATATAGGGACGCGCGCGCTGCACAAGTAACGCGATCACGCTGGCATGCGCCGCAATGAATGCACCCCCGACGCCAGCGGCTTTACCTAGCGTGCCCACGTACACCAGGTGCGGCGACGACAATGCAAAATGCTCGAGCGCGCCGCGGCCATTCTCTCCCAGCACGCCGAAGCCATGGGCATCGTCGACCACCAGCCACGCGCCGTACTGTTCGCACAAGGCCAGCAAGGCGGGCAAGGGAGCGAGGTCGCCATCCATGCTGAAGACGCTGTCGGTGACGACGATTTTGGTGGAGGCCGTGCTGCTTGCTAACTGCGCCTCCAGCATCGCCACGTCGCCATGCGCGTACACGGTCACGCTGGCGCGCGCGAGGCGGGCGCCATCGATCAGCGATGCGTGGTTCAGCGCTTCGGAAAAGATCATCGCATCCTGGTCGGCGCCGAGCGCCGTCAGCACGGCCAGGTTGGCCATGTAGCCGGTGCACAGGTACAGCGCGCGCGCGTCAAGGATATGCGGTGCCATGAAGGCCGCGGCCGCATCTTCGAACTGCGCATGCGCCAGGCCGTGGCCGCTGACCAGATGCGACGCGCCACTGCCGGCGCCGTACAGCGCGGCGCCTTCCTGCAAGGCCGCGACCAGCGCTGGATGCGCGGCCAGGCCCAGATAATCGTTGGAGCAGAACGCCAGCATGGCGCGCCCGTCGACGGTTTGATGCGGCGCGCAGGCGGTGTCCGCAGTGCGGCGCCGGCGCGTCAAACCCTTGGCGTCGATGGCGGCAAGCTGGCGCTCGATGGAATCGATCAGTTGCATAGCGTCGCTTCGAATACTGCGCGGGTGCGCGCTGCCAGGTCGGCGATCTGATCGGGCTCGAGAACATACGGCGGCATCAGGTAGACGGTGCGGCCGATCGGGCGCAGCATCAATTCGTGCTCCAGCGCCGTGGCAAAGAAGCGCCGCGAGAAAGTCGACGCGCGCGCAGCATCCGGTTCGATCGCATCGAACGCGAAAATGGTGCCCCGCTGGCGCAGGTTGGCCACGCGTGCGTGCTGCGCCAGTGGCGACAACGCGTCCAGCATGGCAGCTGACTTCACGCGGTTCTGCGCCAGCACATCGTCGTCTCTGAAAATCTGCAGCGTTGCCAGCGCCGCGCGGCAGGCCAGTGGATTGCCGGTGTACGAGTGCGAATGCAGAAAGCCGCGGCGGATGTCTTCACTGTAAAACGCCTGGTAAATGGCGTCGCGCGTGAGGACCAGCGACAACGGCAGATAGCCGCCGCTGATGCCTTTCGACAGGCACAGAAAATCAGGCCAGATATGCGCCTGCTCGCACGCGAAAAAAGTCCCGGTGCGCCCGCAGCCGACGGCAATTTCATCGGCGATCAGGTGCACATCGAAGCGGTCGCACAATGCGCGTACCAGCTGCAGGTATAGCGGATCGTGCATGGCCATGCCGGTGGCGCACTGCACCAGCGGCTCGACGATGAACGCGGCGATTTTGTCGGCGCGCTCTTCGAACAGTTTTTCAACGTCCGCCGCGGCACGCCGCGCAACATCCTGCGCGGTTTCACCTGGCAGGGCATTGCGTGCATCCGGGGAGGCCACGACGCGCGCGGCGCGCAGCAGCGGTCCGTACGCGTCCTTGAACAGCGCGACATCGGTGACGGCCAGCGCACCGATGGTCTCGCCGTGATAGCTGCCCTGCACGCAGACGAATTCCTGTTTGTCGGACCGGCCGGCATTGCGCCACGCATGAAAACTCATTTTGAGGGCAATTTCGACGGCCGATGCGCCATCCGACGCGTAAAAGGCGTGGCCCAGTACGTGACCGGTCAATGCTGCGAGTTGTTCCGATAATTCCACCACTGGTTCGTGGGTGAAACCGGCCAGCATCGCGTGTTCGAGCGTGTCCAGCTGATCCTTCAACGCCGCGTTGATACGCGGGTTGGCGTGACCGAACAGGTTGACCCACCAGGAGCTGATGGCGTCCAGATAGCGCTTGCCTTCATGGTCGTACAAATAGACGCCGCGCGCATGCTTGATAGCGACCAGCGGCATCTGTTCGTGGTGCTGCATCTGGGTACACGGGTGCCACACGCTGCGCAGGCTACGTGCGACCCAGTCATTGGAAACGGACTTGCTTAATTCAACCACGATGGGGGACGTTTTTCTAAAAAGGAGGCAACGCCTTCGCGGCCCTCCTGGGATGAGCGGATGGCGGCGATGCGCTGCGCGGTCTCATCGATCAACGCCTGGTCGACCGGTTTGCCGGCAACGTCGCGCACCAGTACTTTGGCTTGCTGCACCGCGTGCGGGCTGTTCGATACCAGCGCCTTGACGATGGCCGCCACGCGGGCGTCGAGTGTATCGGCTGTGGCCAGTTCGTGCACGAAGCCGATGCGCTGCGCTTCCTGGGCAGTGAACCTTTCTGCAGTGAGGAAGTAGCGGCGCGCCGCGTTTTCGCCCATCGCCTTGATGACGTAGGGAGAAATTGTCGCCGGAATCAGGCCCAGTTTGACTTCGCTGAGGCAGAAGTGCGCGGCATCGACAGCGACGACGATGTCGCAAGCGGCCACCAGGCCCATGCCGCCGGCGTAGCAATCGCCTTGCACCTTGGCGACGACCGGTTTCGGGCACAGGTAAATCGTGCGCAGCATGTCGGCCAGGCGAGTGGCGTCAGCCAGGTTTTCGCTGTCCGAATAGCCCGCCATTTCCTTCATCCAGTGCAGGTCGGCGCCGGCGCAAAACGCCGCGCCGTTCGCGGCCAGCACGATGGCGCGCACGTCTTCATCCTGCCCCAGTTCGTCGAACGCCAGCGTCAGTTCGGCGATGGTGGCGCTATTGAACGCATTGCGCACAGCGGGGCGGTTCAGCGTGACGGTGGCGACACGCTCGTACATGGTGATGTCGATTGCCTGAAAATCCATGGTCATTCCTTTACATCCGGAAGACACCGAACTTCGTGTCCTCAATAGGCGCGTTCAATGCCGCCGACAGGCCCAGGCCCAGCACCATGCGCGTATCGGCGGGATCGATGACGCCGTCATCCCACAGCCGCGCCGACGCATAGTACGGGTGGCCCTGATGCTCGTATTGGTCCTTGATCGGCTGCTTGAACGCGGATTCTTCTTCCGCTGTCCATTGACCGCCTTTGCCTTCGATGCCGTCGCGTTTCACGGTCGCCAGGACCGATGCGGCCTGGTCGCCGCCCATGACGGAGATGCGCGCGTTCGGCCACATCCACAGGAAGCGTGGAGAAAACGCGCGGCCGCACATGCCGTAGTTACCGGCGCCAAAACTGCCGCCGATGATGACCGTGAATTTCGGCACGGCGGCGGTGGCGACGGCCGTCACCATCTTGGCGCCGTTGCGGGCGATGCCCTCGTTTTCGTATTTGCGGCCGACCATGAAGCCGGTGATATTTTGCAGGAATACGAGGGGAATCTTGCGCTGGCAGCACAGCTCGATAAAGTGTGTGCCTTTCAATGCGGACTCGGAAAACAGGATGCCGTTGTTGGCGATGATGCCGACCTTTACGCCGTAGATATGGGCGAAACCGCAGACGAGCGTGGTGCCGTAGCGTGCCTTGAACTCGTCGAACTCGCTGCCATCGACCACGCGTGCGATCACTTCGCGCACATCGAACGGTTTGCGCGTATCGACCGGAATGACGCCATATAATTCCTGCGCCGGATACTGTGGATCGACAACGGCGCGCGGCGCACCCTGCTGCGGTTTCACGCGATTCAAATTGCCGACGATGGTGCGGGCCAGCGATAAAGCATGTAAATCGTTTTGCGCCAGGTGATCGACAACGCCGGACAGGCGCGTATGCACATCGCCACCACCCAGGTCTTCGGCGCTGACCACTTCACCGGTGGCCGCTTTGACCAGTGGCGGACCACCCAAGAAAATCGTTCCCTGTTCCTTGACGATGATCGATTCGTCGCTCATCGCCGGTACGTACGCGCCGCCGGCAGTGCAGGAGCCCATGACGACGGCGATTTGCGGGATGCCCTTGGCCGACAAATTCGCCTGGTTGAAGAAGATGCGGCCAAAATGGTCGCGGTCGGGGAACACGTCGTCCTGGTTGGGCAGGTTGGCGCCGCCCGAATCAACCAGGTAGATGCACGGCAGGTTGTTCTGGTCGGCGATTTCCTGGGCGCGCAGGTGCTTTTTGACCGTCATCGGATAGTACGTGCCGCCTTTGACGGTGGCGTCGTTACACACGATCACGCACTCTTGTCCTGCCACGCGCCCGATGCCGGTAATGATGCCGGCGCTTGGTGCCGCACCGTCGTACATATCGTAGGCAGCCAACTGCGAAAATTCGAGGAAGGGCGTACCCGGATCGAGCAGCATCTGCACGCGGTCGCGCGGCAGCAATTTGCCGCGGGCGACATGTTTCGCGCTGGCCGCGGCACCACCGCCAGCAGCAATCGCGGCGACTTTGGCACGCAGGTCGTCGACGACGGTCTGCATCGCGGCCACGTTGGCCTGGAAGTCCGCGCTGCGCGGATTGAGTTTGCTCTCGATGTGGGGCATGGCTGACCTGTTCTCTATTTCTCGGGGAAACTGCCGTCCACGTAAAACCAGCGCAGCACACCCGCGCTGTCCGCCGCGCGCACAAAATTGCTCACTTCGTGGAGCCGGTGCGCGCGCCCGCCGACCTTGAAACGGGCGACGAATTCGACGGTATCGCTATTTTGTGGTTCTGGCAAGTTTGCTTTACGTTGACGTAAACGTAAAGTAGATTTTACCTCAAGTCCGAGCCACTGGAGCTTTTCGTCGGGGTCGACGATGGGGCCGGCTGGCAGCGTGCTGGCGTGCCAGGTAGCACGCAGGTAGGCTTCATCGCGCAGGGCAAAGGCGCTGTAACGCGAACGCATCAATTGTTCGGCGCTGGACGGGACGGCGTCGCCAGCCAGAAAAGGCGCACAGCAACCGGAAAATAAACCGCCGCCGCAGGGGCATGGCGCGGGGGAGGGTGGTTTTGACATGGGCGCATTATCCGCCAAAATCGGGATGTGGCAGGCGTGTGTCTTCTATTGCAACGCTACACCGCTTCCACCAGCTCCGAATACCCGCGCAGGATGCCGTCCGCGGTCAACAGCCGCAGCGGTTCGCAGAGTGCTTGCGCTACGAGGATGCGGTCGAACGGGTCGCGGTGAATGTCCGGCAGGCGCGTCACCATCGCCGCATGCCGGGCCGAGATGGGCAGCTCCTGAAAGCCGCTGTTGGCGATCTCGCCCACCAGCTGGTCAATATCGACGTCGAGCTTGCCGAGGCCAGCCTTGATGGACGCTTCCCAGATCGATGCGCTGCTGACGTACACATCCGTCGCCGCCACGATGCGGACGCGCGCAGCGGGCGACAAATGTGGATGGTCCTGCAGCCACCAGAGGTAAATGTGCGTATCCAGCAGGATGCGCATCAGCGGCCCTCGAACGTGGCCAGAATGTCGTCAGGCAGCGGAGCGTCAAAATCGTCAGCGATGCGCATCTTGCCTTTTAAAGCGCCCGGCTGGCGCAGGGGCCGGGTTGGCACCGGCACGAGCATTGCCGCAGGCTTGCCGGCCTTGGCAATCATGATTTTTTTGCCGACGGCCACCGCTTCGATCAGTTTCGAGAACTGGGTTTTCGCTTCGTGGATATTGACGGTTTCCATAGCACCTCGCTGTTTGACTTAGTCCAGCTTAGTCCAATGTGGGGCGCGGTGCAACTTTTTTCAGCACGATATTGCTGGTCACGCCTATTTCAGCCGGTAAATCACATCCACCGATTGCATCAGCTTCATCGGCATGACCGTCAACAATTCCTCCTGCGTGGTCTCGTTGCGTGCAGGACTGCGGTTGGCCACGCTCTGCACGCCGCTCAAACCAATCGTGCGCGACACATTTTTCAAATCGCCCGTCGACACCGCACTCGCCAGCCCCAGCTTGCGGCCGATGCCGGCGGCAATGGCATCGGCCCGGCGCCGCGCCTGTTTCAACGCATCCGCCGTCAGGTCCGCCTCGATCTGCTGGCGCTTGCTCGAGTCGAAGCTGATCAAGAAGCCGTCGAGGTTGGGCATCGCAATCAAAGCGCCCATCACGGCTTTCCACTGCGCCAGGTCGCTCACGGCGATGCGCACGCCGCATTTCAGGTTGTACTGCACAACGCCTGGCTGGGCTGGATCGGCCTTGCGGATGTCGCGCCGCACGTCACCGATGCCGACCTCACTGGCAGCCAGGCCGGTGCTGGCCAGCACGCGGCGGATGTCGGCAATGCGCGCTTCCACGCCCTGGCGCGCAACTTCCGGATCGGCATCGACCAGCGCAATTTCGAAATCGATTTCGCCCTGGTCGGGGACGACAAACAGGAAGCCGGTGCCGCTGGTGTGGATGAACGGATAGTCGGGGAACTCGGCGGCGCGGGCGGGGATGCTCGCGCACAGCACGGCGGACATCAGGCTGACAAGGGCAAGGCGTTTCAACATGTGCTCTCCAGTTTCATCGGGAAAACACGATCATACAGATAACTAGACAACAATGTCTACATTAACTGTGCGGTCTTTTCTTGTGCGAGACTGCGCACTCACCATGTCGATGGAGGCACGTCATGCATGTCCACGCCGCACCGGTTCCACTTCCACGCCGCCGCCTCGCCGACCTGCCGGGTCCGCGTTCACTGCCCTTGCTGGGTAACGTGCACCAGATGACACGCGTGCAGGTACACCAGGATATGGAAAACTGGAGCCGCACCTATGGCCCATTGTTCCGGGTCGCGGTTCCCGGCACGGCCATGCTGGTAGTGGCCGACCCTGAACTGATCAAGCAGATGCTGTGCGCGCGGCCAACGACGTTCCGCCGTCCCGCCATCACGACCGAGGTGGCGACCGAAATGGGCGGCGTGCCGGGGGTTTTCGAGGCGGAAGGGGCCGCGTGGCGCAACCAGCGCCAGATGGTGATGCAAGCCTTTGCGCCGCACGCGGTGAAGGCATATTTTCCGGCGCTGGTGCGGGTTGCGCAGCGCCTCCAGCGCCGCTGGGAAGCCGCAGCCACGCAACAGCGTCCCATCGACCTTGGTGCCGAACTGCGTTTGTACACGGTCGATATCGTGGCCGGCCTGGCCTTTGGCAGCGACGTCAACACGATCGAGGCGGGCGACAACGCCATCCAGCGCAACCTCGACGAGATTCTTCCCGCCATCGCACGGCGCAGCATGGCGGCGTTTCCGTACTGGCGCTATGTAAAGCTGCCGCGCGATGTACGCCTCGAGCATTGTGTTGCGCACACCCGGCTCGCCGTCGACAGCCTGGTGGCACAAGCAAAAAAACGCATGCACGATGCGCCCGCGCGGCCCGACAATATGCTCGAAGCGATGCTGGCGGCAGCCGCACGCGAGGATAGCGGCGTGACCGAACGTGATGTCGCGGGCAATGTGCTGACGATGCTGCTGGCTGGCGAAGACACCACGTCGAACAGCCTGGCGTGGCTGATTTATCTGTTGCACGCGCACCCGGTCGTGCTCGCGCGTGCGCGCGAGGAGGTGCTGCGCGTGGTGCCGGATGTTGGCGCGCTGTGCATCGAGCAGGTCGACCGGCTCGATTTTGTAGAGGCCTGCGCGCATGAAGCGCTGCGCCTGAAGCCGCCGGCGGCGTTCATCCCGCTCGAGGCGTTGACTGAAACGATGGTGGGTGATGTGCAGATCGACGCGGGCACTATCGTCTGGTGCGTGATGCGCGCCGGCAGTCTGGACGACACCTGGTTCGCGCACGCGGCGCAATTCGACCCGCAGCGGTGGCTGGACGACACGGTCGACAAAAAGGCCTCGATGCCGTTCGGCGCCGGCCCGCGTACGTGCCCGGGCCGTTACCTGGCGCTGCTGGAAATCAAGGTGGCAATCGCGATGCTGCTGGCCCGCTTCGATATCGTGTCGGTGACCACCGTGCACGGCGGCGCGCCGCGCGAAAAGATGGGCTTCGTGATGGAGCCGGAGGCGCTGGAGATGCGGTTGGGACTGCGGGAGTAGCTAACGCAGCCGCAGCCCCTCCATCGACATCGGCGCCGCTTTGCCCTGCATCAGCGCCGCCAGCAAGGTCGCCGTCCCGCACGCAAATGTAAAACCTAGCGGTCCGTGGCCGACGTTCAGCCACAGGTTGTCGAACCCGGTTGCGCCCACAATCGGCGCGCTGCTGGGCGTAGCCGGCCGCAAGCCAGCCCATGGCGTGATCTGGTCGTAATCGGCCGCATGCGGCATGGTTTCGCGCACCTGGCGGGTGAGGGTGGCGAGACGGCGGGCGTCGAGGGTGGTGTCTTCCCCCACCATGTCGACCATCGCCGCCACGCGCAACTGCGTGCCGATGCGCGCGTACAGCACCTTGCGTTCGAAATCGGTGACGCTGATTTCCGGCGCAACGTCGCTGGCGCGGATCGGGGCGCTCAGGCTGTAGCCTTTCAATGGATACAGCGGCAAATAAATGCCGGCGGTCTGCGCCAGCGTGCGGCTCTGGATGCCGGCGGCGAGCACGTAAGCGTCGGCCTGCAGCACGCCGGCAGATGTGCAAATGCCGGCGATGCGCCCGCCCGTGTTGATCAGGCTGCGCGCGTCGGCGTGCACGATGCCACGAAAGCGCGGGTGCGCCTGCAAGCGGGCGGCCAGCGCCTGGCAAAATGCGTGGCAGTCGGCCACCGCTTCGCCGCCGTTGTAGATGCCGCCGGCGAGGACCGGGGCGGCGGCAGCCAGTGCCGGTTCGCGCGCGACGCATTCGGCGGCGGAGAGCACGAGGCCCGCATCGGCACGCGCAGCAGCAGCGGCAAACGTGCTGGCGCTGCGGTATACGACGAGTTTGCCGGCGTCGCGCCACGAAAAATCGTCGAGGCTGATGTGGGGTTCAAGCTGCACCATGGCCTTTCTCGACAATTCGCCCAGTTGCAGCAACTGCCCGGTCGTCTCGCGGTTGGCACGCGCGTTGCAGCGCTGTAGAAAACTCGCCAGCCAGCGCCATTGACGCAAGTCGGCTTCCGGACGAAATCGCAATGGGCCGTTATCGTCGAACAGCCATTGCAGCGCCTTTAACGGGACGCCGGCATCGGCCAGCGGCGCGACGTAGCGATAACTCAGCTGGCCACCGTTGCGCGCACTGGCCGCGCTGCCGACGGACGGCGCGCGTTCGAGCAGCGTCACGCTGAAACCCGCTTCCAGCAGCCACCAGGCCGATGTGAGGCCCACCACGCCGCCACCGATCACAATCACTTGTTTCATGCAGCTGTTTTTCTTTTGATCATGCAGATGAGCTTAGGGGCTGGCTTGCCACGCCGCTAATGAATTGACAGGGCCAGGGCATAACCTCCAGTCATGCCTGCAACAAAAAATAGTGGCAAGTCAGAACGCATATCGTATGATCGATTTCTCCCCTTCCAGCCGAAAGACCATGAGCGCAGCCGCCACCGGTTTCAAGATCGACAGCAACGACAACTCCCCTTTATATATGCAGGTTGCGCGCAAGCTGATCCTGGATGTGCGCGCTGGTCGCTACCGGGTCGATCAGGCGCTGCCGTCGGAACGCCTGTTGTCCGAGCAGCTCGATATCTCGCGTGTCACCGCCCGCAAAGCCATCGACCAGCTGGTTGACCAGGGCCTGGTGGTGCGCCGGCGCGGGTCCGGCAATTATGTGGCGCCGCGCATCGAGCAGCCGTTGTCGACACTGTCGAGCTTTTCGGAGCAGCTCGAGCAACGCGGCTACCGGCCTTCGTCGACCTGGCTGCGCCGCGGTATCGTGCTGGCGACTACCGACGAACAGCTGGCGCTGGGCCTCGCGCACAATAGCCGGGTGGCACGGCTGGAGCGGCTGCGCCTGGCCGACGATGTCGCCATGGCGTATGAAGTGACGGTGATTCCTTCCAACATCCTGCCGCGCCCACAGGATGTGACGAGCTCGCTGTATGCGCACCTCGACCGCAGCGGCCACATGCCGGTGCGCGCCACCCAGCACATCCGCGCGATGAACGCGCCGGCGCTGCTGGCCGAGCGCCTGGGCGTGCCGGAAGGGCGCGCGGTGCTGTTCATCACCCGCACTGGCTATCTGGCGTCGGGCGTGGCGGTCGAGCTGACGCATTCGTATTGCCGCAGCGACCATTACGATTTCGTCGCCGACATGCAGCGGGCGGTGACGGGTGACACCCAGATGAAAAGTGCGACAAACGAATGAACAGCGCCTGAGACATTTGCTAAAAATTATTTGTACCATGCGAGTTGTTGCGACGTTGACAATGGCTACCGTACAGTGGCTGAACTTCCGCTTTTGTGCCAACAAGGCTGTTGTTGACGGTTACCGGGCACGATGTGGTGTTGCGCTCGCTCTGGGATGTCAGCCCGCATTTGCGCGATGGCGCGCTTGTGCAGATTTTGCCCGCGTGGCGCCAGGAGGCCAGTGTGTGGGTCGTCTGGCCGTAGCGGCTGACAACGTCTGCCAAGGTGCGGGTCTGTGCCGCGTCTCTGGAACAACAGTTCGCGCTGCTTAACCTGGCGCATCGTTAGCGCGGTACCCACCTCTGCACGCGTCGTCGATGTGAGGGAAAGCGAGCGTGTTCGTTCAGCATGTTACCGAAAGTAATTCTACAAACTTCTTGTATTCATTGAAAAAGATGCCGACAATCAACTAATAGTTTGAGCTTCAAACGTTGGCTTGGATCTTTTTTAACTTGAATGATGTTTGACATCTGAATACCTGGAGAATTACTTTGCATAACATTACCGTCAGATTCAGTCTGATGTCGGCGCTGGGACTGTTTTCAGCCATGATTTTGCTGGGCGCGCTGCTCGGTGTTTTTTCACTGGGCGAAGCCAACAAATCGACCATCGATATTGGCCGCATTTCGGCGCAGTCGACCGCAATCAATGACGTGTACAAAGAGACGATGCGGGTGCGCACCTCATTCTTGCGCGCATTTGTCGCGCTGAAGGAGGCCGGTGACGAACAGGCCAAGACCGCTGCGCTCAAAAGCGCCACCGACTACATCGCTGGCGCCAGGACCAAGCTGGCGGTATTTGACAAAATGCACGCGTTCGAGGGCTCGGACGAGGCCGTCAAGAAGAACATGATGGACAACGCCGAAAAGCTTTGCGTGGTCCTGACCCGGGGTGTCGATGCGCTGGCGCGCAACGATACTGCTGCCTTCATGGAAATCAACAGCAAGGAAATCACTGCCGCTGGCGCCGTGTTCACCAAGCAGCTCAATACCTTTCAGGATCAGAGCACCAGGATGACCGGCGACACCGTCAGCATGCGCGAGGGTGATTACGCCCGGGTGTTGTGGATGGTTGGTGTCGGACTCAGCCTGGCCCTGGCCTTGGTGGTGACGGTGCACGTCCTGCTCAAGCGCATCGTCATTGGTCCATTGGACCGGGCTGTGACGCTGCTTGAGCAAGTGGCGCACGGCGACCTGACCATGCAGATAGACGAAAGTGGCCGTAACGAAATCGCCCAGTTATTCGGTGCTCTCAAGCGTATGCAACAAGGACTGCTGAACACGGTGACCCTGGTACGCACCGGCGCCGATGTGATCAACACAGGCGCGCAGGAGATTGCTGCCGGCAATATGGATTTGTCATCGCGTACCGAGAACCAGGCCAGTTCGCTGGAAGAAACCGCCGCGTCGATTGAAGAACTGACCGGGACCGTGCGCCAGAACGCCGAAAATGCACTGCAGGCCAATCAGCTCGTGCAGGCCGCCTCCGCTACGGCAGTCAAGGGTGGCGAAGTCATGGGCCAGATGGTCGGCACCATGACCGCCATCAACGATTCCTCCCGCAAGATTTTCGACATCATCAGCGTTATCGACAGTATCGCCTTCCAGACCAACATCCTGGCGCTGAACGCTGCAGTGGAAGCGGCGCGCGCGGGAGAACAGGGACGCGGCTTTGCCGTGGTAGCGACCGAGGTGCGCAACCTCGCCCACCGGTCGGCTGCGGCGGCGAAGGAAATCAAGGTGCTGATCGACGATTCGATGGGAAAGGTCGCTTCCGGCAGCAAGCTGGTCGAGCAAGCCGGCATGACCATGAGCAACGTGGTCGACAGCGTGCAGCGTGTTACCGACATCGTCAGTGAAATCGCCGAGGCGAGCCGCGAGCAGAGCGAGGGCATTTCTCAGGTCAACCAGGCCATTGCACAGATGGACGAGGCTACCCAGCAGAATGCCGCACTGGTGGAGCAAGCGGCAGCGGCCACGCAATCGCTGCAGAGCCAGGCAACCATCCTGGTCGAGACGGTCAGTATCTTCAAGATCGATGCCCGGCACCTGGCCGCACCGACCAGCGCGCCGACCGTTGCGGCCAGGCCTGCGCCGCGGCGCCCGCCTGTAGCGGTCGCGACGCCCCGCCAGTTGGCGCGGCCCGATCTCACCAAAGCCAAGGCCCATCAGGATGAATGGGAACAGTTCTGAAAGTGATTGGCCAGGACCGTGTGAGGCATGCGCTTTGGGTCAATGCACCTGTCGAGCTGCCGATCGGCTGTGGCGTTCATCAGGCACACATTGAATTGTAGGTCTGTTTCGGGTCCACACCGGCCTGTCACGGGCAGCCTGGTTTTCTAAACTAGCAGCCTGCTGCGCTAGGCCGGACCACCGGCGTCGGGCAAATCCGTCCTTCAATTTCTTCTATCGTTCTCAACCGACCCTTATCTTGGTGAAAAAGCGCCGTGCCCGTCGGGCCCGGTCGCATAACCTGCAGGAATGCACGCGCCCGCACCTTTCATGGCAGGCGGGGGCTTATCAGCATTACACTGCCTTCATGCTGAACACTGAAACGCCCGCGGCGGACCACGCCCAGCTCGATCAATATCCCACCATTGCACTGGTCAACGCCCTGGTCGACGACCAGTTTGCCGCTGTCAATGCCGTGCGCGCCGCAGCCCCGCAGATTGCCGCAGCAGTCACGGCCGCATTGCCGCGTATCGAAGCCGGCGGACGCATCCTGTACGTCGGCGCCGGCACCTCGGGCCGCCTCGGCGTGCTCGACAGCGTGGAACTCTATCCCACTTTCTCATGGCCCAAGGAACGCGCCATCGCGTTGCTGGCGGGTGGGCAGGGCGCCATGTTTGTCGCAGTGGAAGGGGCCGAGGACGATGTTGAACAGGGCGCGCGCGATGTGATCGACGTGGATGTCGCGGCGCACGACGTGGTGCTGTTGCTGGCCGCGTCCGGCGCCACGCCATATGTTCTCGGCGCATTGAAGGCGGCCCGTGCAGCCGGTGCGTTGACGGTGGGCTTTGCGAACAATCCACAGGCGCCGGTGGTGCTGCAAGCCGAGATCGGCATCACGCTCGACACCGGTTCGGAAGTGGTGTCCGGCAGCACGCGTTTAAAAGCCGGCACCTCGCAAAAAATTGCTTTAAACACCTTTTCGACGGCGCTGATGGTGCGTTTGAACAAGGTTTATGGCAACCTGATGGTAGACTTGAAGGCAACCAACGCCAAGCTGGTGTTGCGCGCGGTCAGCCTGACCCGGTTTGCCACTGGCGCTGATGAGGCTGCCGCCCGCGCGGTGCTGGAACAATGCGATTTCCACGTCAAGGTAGCGATTGTTGCGTTGACTAAAAACATCAGTGTCGACGGGGCACGCGTCCTGCTCGATGCAGCGCACGGGAGCGTGAGGACGGCACTGAGCTGATACTTACCCGAAAGAGCCATGCAAGCAACGCAATCAAAAAGCCCGTGGCTATGGGTTCCGCCGCTGTACTTTGCCCAAGCCATTCCTTACGTCATCGTCGTGGTCCTGTCGACGCTGATCTACAAGGACCTCGGCGTATCGAACACCGACGCCACCTTTTTTACCAGCCTGCTGTACCTGCCGTGGGTCATCAAGCCACTCTGGTCGCCCGTCGTCGACATGTTCGGCACCAAGCGGCGCTGGACCATCCTGATGCAGTTGATTGTCGCGCTCGGCATTGGCGCCACTGCCGGCGTGTTGCAGATGCCGGGCTTTTTCATGATCAGCCTGGCCATCATGTGGGTCATCGCGCTGGCCTCGGCCACGCACGACATCGCCGCCGACGGCTTTTACATGCTGGGCCTGCCGCAAAAAGGGCAGGCGGCTTACGTCGGCGTGCGCAGTACGTTTTATCGGCTGGCGTCGCTGGCGATGCAGGGCCCAGTCGTGATTTTTGCCGGCCACCTGATCAAGACAATGGGCAACCCGGCGCAAGCCTGGTCGATTGCGCTGGGCATCGTGGCCGCGATTTTCGCGCTGTTCGTGCTGTGGCACCAGTTCGTGCTGCCGCGTCCGCTTGACGACCATGCGGTGAAACACAGCGACAACCCGTTCGCCGATTTTATCGCCACCTTCGGCGCATTTTTCGCCAAGCGCGACATCTGGCTGATCCTCGGTTTTATTTTAACCTTCCGTTTGGGCGAGTCGCAACTGTTGAAGCTGGTCTTGCCATTCCTGCGCGATCCCATCGCAAAAGGCGGCCTCGGCCTTTCCACCGAACAGGTCGGACTCGCCTACGGCACCGTCGGCGTCATCGCGCTGACCATTGGCGGCCTGGCCGGCGGCTACCTGATTTCGCGGCTTGGCCTGAAACGCTGCCTGTGGCTGATGGTGTTTGCCGTGCACTTGCCCGACCTGGTCTTTGTTTACCTCTCCAGCGCACAGCCCGGCAACTTTTACGTGATCAGTGCATTTCTCGCGGTGGAACAGTTCGGGTATGGCTTCGGTTTTACGGCCATGATGCTGTACATGATCATGGTGTCCGACGGCGCGCACAAGACCGCGCACTACGCCATCTGCACCGGCCTGATGGCGCTCGGCATGATGGTGCCTGGTATGTTCAGCGGGCGCATCCAGGAATTTTTGGGCTACCAGCATTTCTTTATTTGGGTCTGCCTGGCAACGATTCCGGCGTTCATCATGGCGGCCCTGGTGAAAATCGATCCGGCTTTTGGAAAGAAGAGTGCGTGAGCCGGTCTCGCGGATGCTTTATGCTCTGCCTTTTGACCGGCTGTGAAAGAGTTTCCGAGTGCCCAATTTAAAGAAGCGCGCGTTTGCGCTGGCCAGCGTGTTGTCGCTCGGCGCCCTGCTGGCCAGTTGTTCGACGACCGGCAACAAGCCGAAACCGGCCCAGCCGTTGCCGCCAGCCGGCACCTCCCGTCCGAACACGGCAGTCGTCCATGGTGGCGCCATGCCCCCAGCGGCACCGCGTGAATTCCGGGCTGCCTGGGTGTCGACGGTGGCGAATATCGACTGGCCGAGCCGGCCGAATTTGCCGGCCGACAAGCAGCAGGCGGAAGCCATCGCCATTCTCGAACGCGCCCGGGCGCTGAACCTGAACGCCATCGTGCTGCAGGTGCGTCCCGCTGCCGATGCCATTTACGCGTCGAACATCGAGCCATGGTCGGAATACCTGACCGGCGTGCAGGGCCAGCCGCCGCGGCCCATGTACGACCCGCTGACATTCTGGATCAAGGAAGCGCACGCGCGCGGCATGGAACTGCACGCCTGGTTCAATCCGTACCGGGCGCGCCAGACCGTCGGCAAGGCCACCGCGCCAAATCACATTTCGCGCACGCAGCCGGGTATCGTCAAGAATTACGGCAAGCTGCAATGGATGGATCCGGGTGAAGACGCCGCATCGAAACAGACGCTCGACGTGGTGCTGGATGTGGTGCGCCGCTACGATATCGACGGCGTCCACGTCGATGATTATTTTTACCCGTACCCGATCGACGCAGCCGGTGCCGATAACGGTGCGCTGGACGGGAAAGCCGCTGGTCGCGAGCTCGATTTCCCGGACTGGCCGTCGTGGCAGCGTTACCTCAACAGTGGTGGCAAGCTCGACCGCGCATCGTGGCGCCGTCAGAACGTGAATAAGCTCATTGAAGCGATGTACACGGGCATTCACCGCGAAAAAAGCTGGGTGCGTTTCGGCATCAGTCCGTTTGGCGTGGGGCGGCCCGACCGCCGTCCGCCCGGCATCGTCGGCTTTTCGCAATACGACAAGCTGTATGCCGACGTCGAACTGTGGCTGGACAATGGCTGGCTCGATTACCTGACGCCGCAGCTGTACTGGCCGATTGCGCAAAAGCCGCAAGCGTACGGCGTACTGCTGGACTATTGGCTGGCGCAAAACCGGCGCGGGCGCCACGTATGGCCGGGCTTGTTCACGAGCCGCATCGGTGCACCCAATAAAGAGTATCGGCCCCAGGAAATCATCGACCAGATCGACGTGACGCGGACCCGGCCGGCTGCCGGTGGTCATGTGCACTTCAGCATGACTGCGCTGATGGAAAACCGGAAAGGCATCGTCGACAAACTCAGCAGCGCCAGCTATCCGGGCCAGGCGCTGGTCCCGGCATCGCCGTGGCTGGGCAATACTTTGCCGGGCGTGCCGACGGTCCAGGCGGTGCGCAGCAGCAAGGGTGTCAGGCTCACACTGGTGGCCGGCAGCAATAACGCGTTGTACGCCATCTGGACGCGCTATGGCGACGAGTGGCGTTTCAGCGTGGTGCCAGCGTCGCGCGTCGACTGGCTGTTGCCGGACGATGCCCGCCTGGGCACGGCGAATGCGGTGGTGGTCAGCGCGGTCGACCGGCTCGGCATCGAGAGCGCCAGGGTGAAAGTCCTATAACATTTGGTGATGCGCTTACGGTCAGCATTCATGCGCGCCGCATCTTGCCAGAACGTACACTGACCCCATGTTGACGACTGATCACACCGCGCCGCTAGGCCTTGGCATCGATGCCGGCGGTACCCGCACGCGCTGGGCGCTGGCCGACCGCGCCGGCGCCATCGTGGCCAGTGGCGAGGTGACCGGCATGTCGGCCTTGCAAACGGGTAGTGTGCTGCAGGCACGCCTGGCTGCGCTGGCAAGCGACGTGCTCGCCCATGGCCGCCCCACCAGCATTCGCGCCGGGTTCACGGGTTTCGGTGGCGACGGCGCCGAACTACAGCAAACCTTTGCCACGCTGTTCGACATGCCCACTGCAAACATCACGCTGTGCAACGATATTGAAATTGCCTACGCCGCCTGTTTCCAGCCGGGAGAAGGTTATCTGATCTATGCCGGCACCGGCTCCATCGGCGCCTGGATCGATGTCGATGGCACATTCCACCGGGCCGGTGGACGCGGCGTGACGCTCGACGATGGCGGTGGCGGTTTCTGGATCGCGCGCGAAGCGTTGCGCCACATCTGGCGCGTTGAAGACGAGCAACCCGGCGCCTGGCAACAGTCGGCGATGGCGCGCGCGGTATTCCACCATATCGGCGGCAGCGACTGGTCACTGTCGCGCCAGTTCATCTACGGCCAGGAACGCGGCGCATTCGGACAGCTGGCGCTGGCAGTGGCCGCCAGTGCCGACGCCGACCCGGTTGCCGCCGACATATTGCGCGGCGCCGGACGCGAACTGGCGCGCCTGGCCAACGCTCTATCCAGCCGCTTCGGCCCGCGCTCGGTGGCGCTGTCCGGGCGCGCCGCCAGCCTGCATCCCATCATTGCCGCCACCATGCGCGCCGCGCTGCCGGGCGATGTGCACTTTATTCACGCCAGCAGCGAGGCGCACCTTGCTGCCGCCCGCGCCGCTGCCGTATGCTGAATCACTCACCTAAAAAAATCACCATGAAACTCATCGCGCCCATCCTCCTCGCCATGTTGACACTCACCGGTTGTGCTACCGGCCCGCAGATCGATCACACCTATAAAGCGGTCGGGCAGGCCAGCCGCGCGCGCTTCATCGTGATTCATTACACCGTGGCCGATAAGGCGAATTCGATCAAGATCCTCACGCAACAGCAAGTGAGCGCGCATTACCTGCTCACCGACGATCCACAGCCGGTGATCTATGGCCTGGTCGATGAAACGCAGGCGGCGTGGCATGCCGGCGTGTCGAACTGGAAAGCGTTCACGCAACTCAACAACAGCTCGATCGGCATCGAGATCGTCAACCCGGGTTACACCGATACGCCTGCGGGCCGCGTGTATGCGCCGTTCAAGCAAGCGCAGATCGATACGCTGATTCCATTGTTAAAAGACATCGTGGCGCGCAATCACGTGGCACCGGAAAATATCTTGGGACACAGTGATGTCGCGCCATTGCGCAAACAGGATCCGGGCCCGATGTTCCCGTGGATTCAACTGGCCAACGCCGGCCTGATCCTGTGGCCGGACGCTGCCCGTGTGGCTGCTGTGCGACCAGGCTTTGAAGCGATGTTGCCGGACGTGGCCTGGTTCCAGCAAAAACTGGCGGCGCACGGTTACGCCATCGTCGCCAGTGGCGAACTCGACGAGCAGACCCGCACCGTCCTGGGCGCATTCCAGATGAAATACCGGCCGGCAAAATACGACGGCCAGCCGGATGCGGAAAGCGCGGCGCTGCTGGAAGTGTTGACGGCGCCTGCTGCCCCGGCGCCACCAAAGTAAGGACCCGGCATGCGTCTGCGCCACATCGAAGTGTTTCACGCGATCATGCAGGTTGGCACCATCAGCGGTGCCGCCCAGGTGTTGCACATTTCGCAGCCGGCCGTGACCAAGGTGTTGCAGCACGCTGAACTGCAACTGGGCATGCCGCTGTTCGAGCGCGTGCGCGGGAAGTTGTACCCAAAACCCGAGGCGCACCGCTTGTTCATCGAGACCGAGAAGCTGCACCGCGATCTGCAAAGCATCCGCCGCCTTGCGGCCAGTTTGAAGGGGCGCGCGGTGGAAACCGTGCGGCTGGTGTCGACGCCGACGCTTGCCATCAGTGTGTTGCCCGCCGCAATGACCGCATGGCGGCGCGATTTTCCCCATACGCGCTGCGAGTTGTCCACGCACCACACCGATGAAATCGTCAACGCGCTGCGCCTCGGCGAGGCTGATTTGGCCGTGTCGTTGCAGGACCCGCGCCATCCCGGCATCGTCGCCGAATCGATTGCCCAGGGTTATTTGACCACCATGGCGCCGGCCGGCACGTGGACTGCGGCCGAGTGCGCGTTGCCGTTCGGTCCGCTTGATTTGACGGGGGAATTGATCGGCATGGCGGGGGACGATCCGCTGGGCGAGCTGGTGCTGGCAGCCTGTGAAGCGCAGGAAGTGCAGCCGATATTCAATACCGTCGTGCAGACTTACCAGATTGCGCGCTCGCTGGTCGAGGCCGGCGCTGGCGTGGCCGTGCTCGATCCGTTCACGGCAGCCTCTGCGGTGGCCGACAAAGTGCAGTGCCGCAACTGGGCGCCTGCCATTCCCGTGCAGCTGTATTTATTAACTGCCAGCCACGCACCGTTGTCGCATGGCGCGCGCGAGCTGGCCAACACCATCGGCGCGGCCGCGCGCGCCTGCCTGGCATGAAACTCGACCTCGCCAGCGAGGATTTTCGCCATCTGTCGACAATCGTCGGCATCGCTGTCGACCTGCGCTACGCCGGCCCCAACAATTTCTTGGGACACAATCTGTATGGGCCATACGACTGCGCCTGGTTGCACATCAACGCTGCTGCTGCGTTGGAACGCGTCGTTGCATGGCTGGCCATCGAACATCCCGGCGCCCGCGTGCTGGTGCTCGACGCGCTGCGCCCGCAGCGCGTGCAGCAGGAACTGTGGGATGCGCTGGCCGGCACCGATTTGCAACTGTACCTGGCCGACCCGGTGCGCGGCTCGATCCACTCGTACGGCATGGCGCTCGACGTCACCATCCTCGATAAAAACGGTCGCGAACTCGACATGGGCACCGGTTTCGACGACATGACCGAACTGTCGCACCCGGCGCTGGAAGAAGGGTTTTTGGCGCGCGGCGATTTGACGGCTGAACAGGTAAGTAACCGCGCGCTGCTGCGCGCTGCCATGTTCCAGGCTGGTTTTGTCGGCATCAATACCGAGTGGTGGCACTTCGATTGCGGCGACCGCGATCTGGTGCGCGCGACCTATCAGCGCGTTCTGTAAATTCAGGGCAAGCGCGCCACCCAGTCGATCAGCGCGTCCAGCACGGCGCGGCCTTTGCCGTCGGCAGTGTGCTCGTCGTTGATCATTGCGACGACGATATATTGCTGGCCATTCATGTCGGTCACATACCCTGCGTTGGCCACGACGCCACGCAATGTGCCGGTTTTCATCCGCGCATGCCCCGCTGCCGGACTGTCCTTCAACCGGCGCCGCATGGTGCCGTCGATGGCGGCAATCGGCATGCTCGCCTGCAGTTCCGGCGCCCACTGGCTGCGCAATCCCGCTTGCAGCACGCCCGCCAGTTGCTGCGCGCTGAGCCGTTCAATGCGCGACAAACCGGAGCCGTTTTCAAAGACCGCGCCGGTGTCGTCGATCGCGTGCGCGCGCATCCAGGCCCGGATGGTGCGTTCGGCGCGCGCGGTGGTCAGCTCACCCGTGGCCGGCAGCGGGTGACTACCGAGGGCCGGATCGTATTCGAGGCTGCCCAGAGACAGGTAGATCATGCGCGCGAGCAGGTTGTCGGAGGTCTTGTTGGCGTCGCGAACAATTTCCGGCAGCGCGCGGGAAGCGTGCTCGGCCAGCAGACGCGCATCAGGCGGCGTGACACCGTCGACGGTCGCGCCACGCAGGCTGCCACCGAGTTGTTTCCAACGCAGGCGGAACAGGCGGTCGACGTAATCCTGGCGGTCGACGATATTTACGCTGGTGGCGTGCGCGCAATTTTTCGGGAAGGTGCCATTGAGTACCACGCGGACATTACCACGGTCGTCGCGTTCCGCTTGCGGCACTTTCCAGCCGGCGTCCCACGTGCTGCAGTCGGCATCGACCAGGCGCATATTCGACGTCACCGTCACGTCCTCAAGTACTGGCTGACTGGCGATTTGCAGTTTTTTTTCGGTCGCGCGCAAGTCCAGTTGCAGCATGTTCTTGTTGATCAATAGCGCATCGGGAATGACCGTGTAATACGCTTCCGGCGCCTCGTCGAACGGCATCGCGCCGATGTCGGCGCGGGCTGGATTGAACAGGCTGCGATCGAGCACCAGGCGGCCCTCGATGGTGCGGATGCCCTGGTTGCGCAAAGCGCGCAGCATGTCGTCCAGGATCTCGTCGGACAGGTCGACATCTGCGCCGCCGCGCAACACAAGATCGCCTTTCAACACGCCATTGATGAGCGGCGCATTGGTACGCAGTTCGGTGCGGCCGCGAAAGGCTGGCCCCAGTTGCTCCAGCGCCACCAGGGTCGTG
This sequence comes from Pseudomonadota bacterium, assembly GCA_030853745.1. Classification (GTDB taxonomy): domain Bacteria; phylum Pseudomonadota; class Gammaproteobacteria; order Burkholderiales; family Burkholderiaceae_D; genus JALYUM01. The sequence continues at coordinate 84,054 of JALYUM010000170.1, forward strand.
ACGAGCTTGATGACGGACGCCGGCTGCATCGGGCGCGCGGCGTTGTGCGCCAGCACGACGGTATCGCCGCGCAGCACCAGCACGCTCAATGATTCCTCGGGCAACTGGCTGGCGGCAAGCTGGCGCGTGACCGCTTCCGGCAATTGGGCATACGCCGGCGACAGGGCAATCAGTAACGCCAGAGCAGCGAGGCGACGCATCATGAATACATCCTTAACCGAAGAACATGTAGGCGACGAGAATGGCGGCGACGATGCCGGCGAAATCGGCAATCAGGCCGCACGAAATGGCGTAGCGTGTTTTGCGAATGCCCACCGAGCCGAAATACAATGCGACGATATAAAACGTCGTATCGGCCGAGCCCTGGAAAATACAGGCCAGGCGTCCGACAAATGAATCCACGCCATAGGTTTGCATCGCGTCGATCATCATCGCTTTCGAGCCGCTGCCCGATAACGGTTTCATCAGCGCGGTCGGCAGCGCCGGCGTGAAATCGGTATTCATGCCGAGGTGGACGAAAACCCAATCGAGTCCCGCCACGATAAAACCGAGCACGCCGGAATTGCGGATCACGGAAATGGCTACCAGCATCCCGACCAGGTATGGAATCACCGTCAGCGACGTGGTAATGCCGCCTTTCGCGCCTTCGATAAACGCTTCATACACGTTCACGCCTTTGCGCAACGCGCCGACGATAAAGATGATGATGATTGAAAACAGGATCAGATTGCTGGCCACTTTCGAGACCAGTTCGATTTCCGGTTTCGTTAAAAACAGCATGAAATAACAGACCAGCGCGACGATCGCCGCGGTGATCCCGCCCAGCCATCCCAGCACCACGCGGTTCAGCAGGTTGATACCCTGGCGGATCGACACGACGATGATGCCGGTGACGGTGGCGACGTAGGTCGCGATGATGCACGGGATAAAAATGTCGGCCGGATTTGCCGCGCCGAGAATAGCGCGCTGCGCCATGATGGCCAGTGGAATCAGGGTCAGGCCGGAGGTGTGCAGCACCAGGAACATGATCTGCGCATTGCTGGCCGTGTCTTTTACCGGATTGAGCGTTTGCAGGCTTTCCATCGCCTTTAATCCAAACGGCGTGGCGGCGTTATCGAGGCCGAGCAGGTTGGCCGAGAAATTCATCACCATGTGGCCGGTGGCCGGATGGTCTTTCGGTACATCTGGGAAAATGCGCGAAAAGAATGGCGCAATCACTTTCGCCAGCCAGCCGACCGCGCCGGCCTTCTCGCCGATATTCATGATCCCGAGCCAGAGCGTCATGATGCCGGCCAGTGGCAGGGCGATATCCATCACGGCGGCACGCGCCGATTCAAAGGTACCGTCGATGATTTTCTTGAAAATTTCGGTATCGCCGAGGAACAGCCACTGCAACAGCGCCGCGATGAATCCGACGATAAAAAAGCCGGCCCAGATGTAATTCAATGCCATGGTATGTCCGAATGATGAGCTCGAGAGAGTATAGGCGGTGCGTGTTGGCGGAGGATGAAAGATTGGTGGTGGGGCATGCAAAAAGCTTATGTGCCTATTGTTGCGTGGTCCTTCGCTTCGCAGGTTCAGCTTGCGTGTTATCGGTTCCCGCCTGCGCGGGAATAACGTAGCTGAGTTCGTTGGCCGTAAAACCGTCATCCTCGCGCAGGCGAGGACCCATACCATTTTGAGCGAAGCCGACCTTGCCCGCACCACCTCCCAGCCCCTATGATCGTGCCATGACGCCATTTCGCCAGACCATCGCCGCACTTTTATTGACCACTGTGATGGCTGCCGCCAGCGCCGCACCACCGAAAGTCCTGCACCTGTTTCTGTCCACCAGCGAAACCGGTCTCGACCCCGCCGTGGCGTCCGACCTTGCCACGCTGAGCTTGCTGGAAAACCTGTTCGACCCGCTGCTGCGTTACGATTACCTGGCCCGTCCCGTCAAGCTGATCGGCAACACCGCTACAGCGATGCCGGACGTGTCGGATGGTGGCAAGACTTACACGTTCCACATTCGCCCCGGCATCTATTTCACGCCCGATCCAGCCTTCAACGGTCAACAGCGCGAAGTCACCGCGCAGGATTACGTCTACAGCCTGACGCGCCTGTACGACCCACACATCAAATCGCCGTTCGTGTTCCTGTTCGAAGGAAAAATCGTCGGTGATGCCGCATTGAAAGCGCACTTCAGCTACACCACGCCCATTGCCGGCCTGCAGGCGCTGGACCGCTACACGCTGCGCATCCGCCTCACCGCGCCGGATGTCAACTTTCTGTTTTACCTGGCCACGCCGGCCGCCAGCGTGGTGGCAAAAGAGGTGATCGACGCCTATCCGGGCCAGGCCGGCAATCACCCGGTGGGCACGGGTCCGTTCAAGCTGGCCGAGTGGAAGCGCAGCGACAAGATCGTGCTGGAAAAGAACCCGCTGTCCACTGTTGTCTTCCATGCCAACGGGCCGGTCGCGCCTGCCGATAAAACCCTGGCCGCCGCGCTGGAAGGCAAGACGCTGCCGCTGGTCGGCCGTATCGACATCAAGATCGCCGAAGAGTTCCAGGGTCGCATGCTGGGCTTTCTTGGCGGTGAATACGATTATCTCGAGCAGGTGCCGGAAGCGATGACCGACATGGTGCTGCAAGATGGAAAATTAAAGCCTGCGCTGGCGGCGCAAGGTATCCAGCTGAGCCGCTTCCCGGTGCTGCAAACGTATTATTTGTGGATCAATATGGAAGACCCGGTGGTCGGGGGCTACAGCAAAGAAAAAGTCGCGCTGCGCCGCGCGATCTCGCTGTCGTACAACAATGCCGAGGACATTGCGCTGCTGAAAAAAGGACTGGCAATCAAAGCCGAGTCGCCGCTGCCGCCGAACGTGCTGGGCTACGATCCGGCTTACCGCAGTCCGGTGCCGTACGACCCGGCCATGGCGAATGCGTTGCTGGATAAGTTTGGTTACCAGCAGCGCGATCCCGATGGTTTCCGGCGCACGCCCGATGGCAAGCCGTTGACGCTGACGATGGCCAGCGAAGCGACAGTCGGCGGTCGGCTGCGCGATGAAATGTGGCGAAAATGCCTCACCAGCGTGGGATTGCGCGTAGTTTTTCAGTCGGATAAAAAAACCGAGATCATCAAGGCGTCGCGGCTGGGCAAGGTGCAGATGTTCGAAACCAACTGGGTGGCGGACTTTCCCGACGGCGATAATTTCTATCAGTTGCTGTATGGACCGAACGCCGGCCGCGCCAACTACGCCCGCTTCAATTTGCCCGCCTACAACGTGCGCTATGAACAGGCGCGCACCTTGCCAGACGGTCCAGCCCGGCAAAAGCTGTACGGCGAGATGAATCAGCTGATCCAGGCCTACAACCCGTGGGTGCCGCTGACGCATGTCATCTCCGCCGATTTACGCCAGCCGTGGCTTAAAAACTACAAGCGCCACCCGGTCGAGCTGACGCCGTGGCGCTATCTCGACATCGACCCGGGCGAGCGCGAACGTATCAATCACCGCGCACGGTGATTGTGACAATGTGGACTATTCCACAAAGTTATAGTTCTACCCGGAAATTTCATTGGCGAGCATTCTGCATCGCCGCGTAATCTCATTCAACAGATAACGTAATGCCAAGACATTACGAAGAACCGAGCACTGCCCAGCAGTGCTATCGCGCCAGCACACCCAGGAGAAACCCCGTGAAGTTAAAGAAATTGGCACATTTGATTGCCCTTATCGGCGCAGTCAGCCCGGCAGTTGCACAAACAAACACCGAGCCACCGATGGCGCGCGTGGAAATCACGGGGTCGAGCATCAAACGTATCGCCAAGGAAGGCGCGTTGCCGGTCCAGGTCATCACGTTCGACCAGATGGAAAAGAAGGGCATCACCAACGCCGAGCAATTGCTGCAGCAGATCTCGTCGAATGGCACCGGCGCCGATAGCCAGGTGTCCGGTAACAATGTATTTGGCGCCGATGCCGACCGTACCAGCGGCGGCGGCTCGTTCGCGTCGTTGCGTGGCCTCGGCCCGAACAGCACGCTGGTGCTGCTCAATGGCCGGCGCATCGCGACCTACGGTGGCAGCGGCAAGGCCGTCGACCTGAACTCGATTCCGCTGGGGGCGATTGCGCGCGTGGAAATTTTGAAAGATGGTGCGTCTGCCATTTACGGCACCGACGCCGTCGGTGGTGTCATCAACTTCATTTTGAAAACCAATTACAACGGCCTGGAACTATCGGCCTCGACCAACCAGACCGAGGCGGGCGGCGGCGCAATTCACCGCCTGTCGCTGCTGGGCGGCACCGGCAATCTCGACGAACAGCACTACAACATCATGGGCAGCCTGACCCTCGACAGGAGCGAACGGCTCGACTCCAGCCAGCGTTCGTTTGCCAACGGCTATCAACCGTCGCGCGGCCTGTCGCCGGACACCACCGGTACGCCGTCGGCCAACCAGCTTTCCGGCGCCGGCACCGCACTTGGCACCAACTTCACCATGCCGGGCGACGCCAACAAGTACCTGCAAGCTGGCTTGTTGAGCCTGCAGGGCAAGTGCGACACCGTTCCCGGCATGTCGCAATACAATACCGCGCTGTGGAAGGACGTGACGTCGCCGCTGCGTTCCACTTATTCGTGCGCCTACGATTACGGCGGCGATTATGTCATCCAGGTGCCGGTCGAGCGCGCCAATGGCTTGTTGCGCGGTACCTGGCAGTTCAACCAGGACCACCGCGCATTTGTCGAAGTACTGGCCTCGCGCACCAAGGCCATGTCGATTTTGACGCCCGCCCAGATATCGACCACGCTGGCCGCCGGCAACGCCTATCCAGTGGGCGGCCCTTACTACCAGGACCTGTCGCCTTACATTTCCACGTACGACAAGACCAAGCCAATTATCTACAAATGGCGCGCTGACCCTGTTGGTAGCCGTACGCAGCAAAGCGTCAGCGACAACGCCCGCGTGCTGGTCGGCTTCGAAGGCACGCTGGCTGGCAAGTACGATTACCGCGTCGGCATGTCGCATGCGGAAAGCCAGACCAAGGTGTCGCTGCTGGATGGCTACTCGTACACCAGCAAGCTCAACGCAGCGCTCGGCACCGGCGTCATCAACCCGTTTATCCAGGCAGGCCAGGAGCAGAGCCCTGCGGCGGCAGCGCTGATCGAGTCGACCAAGTTCCGCGGCCAGCTGAACCATGGCAAAACCGGCCTGAACCAGGTCGACGGCAACCTGTCAGGCGAGCTGTTCAACCTGCCTGCTGGCGCCGTTGCCGGTGCGGTCGGTTTCGACCTGCGCCGCGAAACGTACACGTATGCGCAGGACGTCGACGCGACCCAGATCCTGCTCGCGCCCGGCAATGCAGGCCTCAACAAGGCCACGCGCGACATCAAGGCGGTCTACGCCGAACTGATCGTCCCAGTGGTTAAAGACCTCGAACTGCAACTGGCCGTGCGCCGCGACCAGTACAGTGTTATTGGTGCCACTACCAATCCGAAAGTGGCTTTTCGCTACCAGCCGGCCGAATGGCTGCTGTTCCGCGGCTCGGCCAACAAGGGCTTTCTGGCGCCGAGTTTTGTCCAGTTGTACTCCGCGCAATTGCTGCAGGAACTACCGAACGGCATCATCGATCCGGTTGGTTGCCCAACGCACCCGGGTGATCCGCTTTACTGTGCCATCCCGCGCCTGCCTTATTTTACGGGCGGCAATTCGGATCTGAAACCTGAAACGTCGAAACAGGGCACGCTTGGCTTCGTCATCGAACCAGTCAAGGGTTGGTCTGCATCGGTCGACTACTGGGCGATCAACTCGAAGAACCGCATTTTGAACCGCACGCCGCAAATCGTGCTGGCGAATGCCACGGCGCTGACCGGAAACATCATCCGGGACCCGAATACCGGCGTGATTCAATACGTGACCGCTGGCTGGATCAACGCGGCGGGCAGTAAAACGCACGGTGCCGATATCGGCCTGCGCGGCCAGGGTATGGTCCTGGATGGCTATAAATGGGAGGCGACGGTCGACGGCACCTGGACGCAGAGCTTCAAGTTTGCCGAGATCGCGGGCCAGGAATACAAGGAATACGTCGGCAATTTCTATACGCGTGACCTGTACCTGCGCTGGAAAGCGAATGCCACGCTGTCGCTGTCGAAAGGCGACTGGAGCGGCCTGCTGTCGGGACGTTACGCCAGCGGCTACCGCGATGAAATTCCGGACGGTGGCAAGCTGCTGCCGCCAGGGTTCGCGACCAGGGTCGACGACTACATCACATTTGGCCTGTCGGCCACGTACACCGGCTTTCCGCACATTTCGCTGACAGCCGGCATCCAGAACCTGTTCGACAAGAACCCACCATTCACGGCCCACAACGTCGACACGGTGGTGGGCGCCGGTTGGGATCCTCGGGTGGCCGATCCACGCGGCCGCGCGTACACGCTGCTGGCCAAATACACGTTTTAATTTACAGTAGCGTAATGGCCCGTCGCAGCAGCAGGTTCGCCTGTTGCGTGGCGGGTTTTTTTATGACTGAAATGGATCAGCGATGGCAGAACGTATGGGTAGACGCACTTTCGGCGCATTGCTGGCAGCGGGCCTTGCGGCGCCGTCGATTGGCGCGCCGGTGCCAGCCTTGAAACTTTTAAAACCGCCGCGCCTGAAGCGCGGTGACGTGATCGGCCTGATCGCCCCGAGCGGCTACACCACCGATGCGGCGATCGAGAAGGCGGTCAGGAATATCGAAAGCCTCGGCTATCGGGTCAAGTTCGGCGCCAACCTGCGCGCCACGTTCGGCAATTACGCCGGCACCGTGCAGCAGCGACTGAGCGACTTGCACGCAATGTTTGCCGACCCGGAAGTGAGCGCCTTGTGGGCCATTCGCGGCGGCTCCGGTTGCATCTCGCTGCTGGCCGGGCTCGACTACGCGCTGATCCGTGCCCACCCCAAAATTTTGCTCGGCTACTCGGACATCACGGCGCTGCACCTGGCCATTCATCGCCATGCCGGCCTGGTGACGTTTCACGGCCCGGTGGCGTCGTCGACCTTGTCCGATTATGCGTCTGAACAATTGCTGGCGGTGCTGGCGGACCCGCAAGCGCGTACGGTCATTCCGATGTCATCGGCGAATGCTTATCGCGCCCTCAGCGAGCCGGTGTACACGCTGCGCACCGTTCACGCGGGCGTCGCCAGCGGCATCCTGATGGGCGGCAACCTCAGCATGGTCGCTGCGCTGGCCGGCACGCCGTACGCGGCCGATATCGCGGGCAGCTTGCTGTTCCTGGAAGACGTCAACGAAGCGCCGTACCGCATCGACCGCTGGATGACGCAACTCGACCTGGCCGGCGGTTTTAACAATGCTGCCGCCGTCATCATCGGCATCTGTGAAAACTGCGGGCCGGATCACGAAGACCAGTCGTTGACACTCGACCAGACGCTGGCGCTGCACCTCGATCCCTTGACGATCCCCGCGGTCACCGGCTACTCCATCGGCCACATCCGCAACCAGTGCACGCTGCCGATCGGCATCGCGGCGACGCTCGATACGGCGCGGCAAACCATCACACTGCACGAGGCGTCGGTAAGCTGATCAATATTTTTATTTTCGGCCATCAACTTCGCCTAAGATAGAACACTTGCCAATTCGATCACCTGCCCATGATCTCTCTGCGTCTTTTGCCACTGTTTCTCGCTGTGTCACTGGTGTCGCCTGCTGCGCTGGCCGACGACGCCCCCACCGGCTGTGTCTACGTTGAAGTTGCCAAATTACCCGTCAAGTACGCGGGCGCCAGTCTGGAGCCGACGATACCCGGTAGTGTCAATGGCAAACCGGCGCGCTTGCTGATGGATACCGGTGCCTACGCGTCCGCTCTGACGATGGACTTTGCCAACAAACTCGACCTGAATCTGCAATCAACCGGGCGCTGGAGCACCGGCATCGGTGGCGATTCGCGCGAATACAGGGCGCGCATCGACGAGATCACGGTGGGGCCGACACGCGCCGGCGTCACCACCATGCAGGTCATCGGCACGATGGGCAACAAGCCGTCGTTCGACGTCATCGTCGGCGCGCCATTCCTGCTGCAGGCGGACCTCGAAATGAACCTGCCCGACCGTGAAATCCGGTTTTTTCGGCCACAAAATTGCAAGGACAGCTTTCTGGGCCTCTGGAAGGATGCTCAGGTGACGGAAGTGCCGTATGCATGGCGTACCACGAAAGGGGCGAATCCCCACTTCACGGTCGAGCTGAATGGCCACCAGCTCGATGCGATCATCGATAGCGGCGCCGCGACCACCGTCATCGAACTGGCCGCCGCCAAGCGTGCCGGACTGAAGCTTGATGCACCCGATGTCAGGCACCTGGGCACGCTGGTCGGCGTCGGCGCCGCCCGGGTCGAACACTGGAGCGCGCATTTCGACAAGCTGGCCATTGGCGACGAAAGCATCCTCGATGCGCACATCGGCGTAATGGAATCGCAGGGCGATCTGAATGTCGATATCCTGCTGGGTCGCGACTTTTTGCGCCAGCACCGCGTGCTGTTCGCCAAGAGCCAGAAGAAATTGTATATCGCGTATATCGGTACCGGCGATGTGTTCGTCAACAAGCAAACCAGCATCGAACCGTGGCTGCAGAGAGAAGCCGACGAGGGCAATCCGGATGCAGAGTACCAGTTGGCCAATATGTACATTGCCGGCACCGTCGTACCGAAGGACCCGGCCAAGGCTACGCACTGGATCGAGCAGGCTGCCCGCCATGGTCAGCCGCGTGCCGGGTTGTTGCTCGGTCGAAGGCTGATGTTCGCTAACCGCGATGCCGAAGCCGTGCCATACCTGCGTGCCGCGCTCGACCAGTTGCCGGACGACTTGCAGGGCGCGCTGTGGCTCTACATTGCACGCGTGCGCTCGCAACAGGCGGCGTTGGGCCAGCGGGAACTCGATGCTGCCTTCAAGACGGCAAAAGAGTGGCCGGCACCGGTCGCCCAGTACTATCTCGGCCACATCGACGCGGCGGGCCTGTATGCCCAGGCAACCGGCAAAACGCCGGAAGTGACGGCGCGGCGGATCTGCGGCAGCACTGCGGCAGTGGCCGATTTGCTGGCGGCCCAGGGCAAGCCAGATGCGTCGAAAGCCGCGCTGGCAGCGCATGCCGAGTGCAAGCTGGCGCCGCGCCGGGCGCTGGCTGCAGCTGCGGCGCCATAAGTCATGAACCAACCCGGGGTCAGGTCTGCCAATCGTACACGAGCTCTACAATGTTGCTGCTGCGGGACATAAAATGTTTATTCAGAGGCAATTAAATTCGCGGTAAAGCAGAGGCCGTGTCGGAATGGCAGACCTGACCCCGGGTTGTAGTTTTAGCCGATTTATGAGTATTAGTAATGATTCTCATCGTTATATAAAACCTGCTATCTTGCCAAGGTCGAGTTGCTTTTTATCGTGCTTTTTATTTTATCCAGGAACGCCATGACCCTTGCCAATTTCACTATCCGTTTGATCGCTGCTGCCGCATTGACAACCAGCGTTGCCGCGTTTGCTCAGGACACTCCCGCCCCCGCCCCCACCCGAATCCGTGGCGATATCGTCGCAGTCGATGCGTCCACGCTGACCGTGAAACGCCGGGGTAGCGGTGATATTGTGAAAATTGCGCTGAAGTCCGATGTGGCGGTTGGCGCCGTCAAGAAAGTCAAACTGGCCGACATCGACAAGGGCGCGTTCATCGGTACCGCGACTGAAACTGGCGCCGACGGCAAGCTGACTGCGCTCGAAGTGCTGGTGTTTCCAGAAGCAGCGCGCGGCACCGGTGAAGGCCATTACGCCTGGGATCTGATGCCAGGCAGCATGATGACGAACGCGAATGTCGATACCGTTGCCAGTGGCGTCAATGGCCGCGTGCTGACGCTGTCGTACAAGGGTGGCAGCAAGGAAGTAATCGTGCCGGAAAGCACACCGGTCGTCACGTTTGCGCCAGCCATGCGCGCCGATCTGATCGTCGGAAAGAAAGTGTTCGTCGTCGCCTCAGGCTCCAGCGCCAGCTACACGGCGTCGCGCGTGATGGTCGAAAAGGACGGCGTCGCGCCGCCGATGTAACACGCCATTTTTGATCGATACGCCACCGTGAAAATTGCTGCTGCGGCACTGCTCTGCCTTGCCACTTCCTCTGCTGCGTTTGCCCAGCCGGAGCCCACCGCCACGGCGCGCAACGGTGTCGCCAGCGCCGTCGAGCGCTACGCAAATGCCATTGCCTGCGCGGGCGTCAAAGTCAGTCCGGACAACGTGCTGATGCTCACCGCCGGCTATCCCGCAGCGCCGATGGCCCGGTACGCAGTGCTGTGGGTGGGCGATATGACCTGCTACGGCGGTTCTGGCGCCGATAAAACGCACATCGCCATCGCCACGCTCAATAGCGGACAGTACCTGGTGCAGCCGGAAATGTCATCGCCCGTGGTGGCGTTTGAAAGTCCGGTGAATCTGGTGCGCCGCGTGGTCAGCCACAGTGCCAAAAACCTGGTACTGGAGGGCATGGAGTACGGGCCCGGCGACCCGCAAAATGCGCCCTCGGTGCCAGTCCGGTTTATCTTGCGGCTGGACACCAAGGGCGACTGGAAGCTGGCCGACAAGGTTTTTCTGAAGAACTGAGTCAATGTTTTCAGAACTGCGTCAACGTCTCAATAAGTGAGTCAACGTCTTCAGAACTGCATCAACGACTTCAGAACTGCATCAATGCGCCACAACCTGCGACAGTGCTGCAAACGCGGCGCCTGTCTGCGATTGCTCCAGCAGAATGGTCAGCTCGGAAAACGTGCACACCATGTTGACTACACTGATCTTGTCCCACGCCAGTTTTTTCAGTACCGCGTGATAGATGCCGGGGATTCTGCGCGTCTCTGGATTGAGCCTCAGTGTCAGTGCTGTCAGGTGATCCACCCGCGCCAGCAGCCGCTCGGCGCCAAAGGCCTGATCGACCAGGGTGGCCAGCGAACGGCTGCTGACCACCAGCATTTCATGCACGCCGCGCGTGACGGTCACGTACATGCCGGGGTACGGCTCGGCCAGTGCCAGCAGCTGGCGCTGGCATTCATTACTGCTGTCGGACAGGCGAAACGTGGAAATCGACAACTCATTGCGGGTGGTCAGTTCGCCCATGCGCGGAGTGAGCAGGATCGGCTGCGACGTGGCATTGGCTGGCAAACGCTCGGCCAGGCGGCGCAGCGCCATGACCACTGCGGCCTGGCCAACCGGCTTCCACAGTTCGGTTTCGATTTGCGGACGCAATTGGCGCGCCAGCTCGGATAAATTGATCAGGCCCAGCGTCAAGCCTTCCGTCAGGAATGCGGACTCGGACACAATCTGCTCTACTTTATGAGCGATCGAGTGCATGGTTTTTCCCGTGGTGTGCAAAAGCGGCGCTTGATGCCGATGCATGTCTTCGGCGCGCTCTGGTGTCGCCCTGTGAGTAAAAATTCTCCAGGGCGCCGAATGAGTGTAGTCCCGGATCTTTGAAAAAAGCAAACGAATCGCTGCACCGAATGGCTGAGCTTGTTTCGTTTTTGCACAAAATTCACATTCGATAAAACCCTTTACGATCTCGGCAATTGAATGTGTTATAGCCAAGGTGAGTTTATTGGCAAGAATGTTCAAATTTGAACATGTGCATACATTTAGTTTATTTTCCGGATTTTTTTGATTTCGATCACTCCGCAGGATTAGTGTCGACGAAGGCGGCCTGCGTTGTGCGGAGCCGGTCCTCGACAATCATGCATTCCACGGAGAAGAAATGAGCTTACGTAAAACCATGCTGGCTTCCTCGATCAGCGCAGCCTTGCCCCTGATTTTTTGTGCCACTGCATCGGCCGCCCAAATGATGGCCGCGCCTGTCGCGCTCACGGAAAAAGCCACCGAAGCCGTCGTCGCGCAACTCGACAGCGAGCGCGCCCGTAAAGGCCTCGATCAGGATCACGGCTTCAAAGTCGCCGCCCATCACCCGGGCGTCGTCGGCACCGCCATCACGCGCGTGGACCATACATACAAGGGCGTGCGCGTGTTTCACGGCGAGTCGGTCGTGGTCACCAGCGATGACGGCGAAGTGCTCAGCGAGTCGAGTTCCATGCAAAGCGACGGCCTCGGCAGCAGCGCGGCCAGTACCGACGCGGCGGGTAGCAACGGCAGCGCATCACGCTTTGCCAGCTTCAACGTGATTCCCACGATTTCTGACAAGGCCGCCATCGGCGTCGCCGTCAAATCGACAGCACCTGCGGAAGCGCTGGCGGTGCATCAGGCCACGCCAGTGGCCGAACTCATCATTTATCCGATCGTCACCAGCGTGCGCACGGCCGCTGCCGCCGGCAAGGCAGAGTCGGCGCTGAACGCCCTCGATCTGGTCGACCAGGTCACTGGTTATGAATTGGCTTACCTGGTGCAGACGCGCATGGTCAGCGGCACCAGGCCGGTGTTTTACGACACCATCGTCAGCGCCAATGACGGGCGCATCCTGGCCCAGTGGAAGGCCCTGAAAACCGTGGCAGGTACCGGCAAAAGCCAGTACAACGGCACCGTGCCGCTGAACACCACGCTGACCGGCAGCACCTACACCATGAAGGATGCTTCGCGCGGCACCGGCGGCAAATATGGCGCAATGGCCATCACGAACGCGAACCACGGCACCACCGCCGGCGCCATCTATTCGAGCACCACCAACACCTGGGGCGATGGCGCGCAGTACATCGCCGGCGGCTCCACCACCAACGCGAATGGCCAGACCGCGGCTGTCAACGCCATGTGGGGGCTGATGAACACGTACGACACGCTTAAAAACGTGCTCGGCTGGCAATCGCTCGACGGGAAAAACACGGCTACTTACATTGCCGCCCACGTCAACACGGCCTATGACAATGCCTACTACGACGACACCTGCAAATGCATGTACATCGGCGACGGCAGCTCGTTCAAAAGCCTTGGCGCCATCGACGTCATCGGTCACGAAATGGGCCACGGCGTCACTGCGGCCACGTCGAACCTGACGTACTCCGCAGAGTCGGGCGGCCTGAACGAATCGGCGTCCGACATCAACGGCGAAATGGTCGAAGCCTACGCGCGCGCGGGCGGCACCGGCACCGTGATTCCCGCCACTGGCAACGATTGGCAAGTGGGCACCGAGATTTCAAAAACTGGCTCGCCGCTGCGCTATATGTACAAGCCGAGCCTTGACGGTTCCAGCCCGAATGCCTGGAGCAGCACTGTCAAGAATCTCGATGTCCACTACAGCAGCGGCCCGAACAACCGCATGTTTTATTTTCTTGCGAAAGGCTCGAACGCCACCACCACGTCGAATTACTACAGTGCTTACCTGACCAAACTGCCGAAAGCGATGACCGGAATCGGCAGCGATAAAGCGTATCGCATCTGGTTCCGCGCTCTCACCACCAAGTTCACTTCATCGACCAACTACGCCGATGCGCGCGCCAAGACGCTGTTGTCGGCGCAAGAACTGTACGGCGTCGGCTCGAAAGAAGCGATTGCCGTGCAGCGCGCCTACGCGGCCATTAACGTCGGCACCGACGTGGCAGAATAGTGACGCTGTCGTTTGCGATGACAGACCGCTCGTTGGCGCAAACCACGTTCGCGACCGGCAAAGTGCATGTCGTCATGCAGTAAATCCGGTCGTTCTTCAAACACACCTGCCCCGGCACTTGCCGGGTTTTTTTTGTCCAGTGCAGGATCGTTGACCATAAGTTGACTACAAGTTGACTGCGTCGTCCCGCTGGCATAGGCTGGCTGGATACCCCGTCGACAAGGCCCTGGATGAACGCTGTACGCGCTGCTTCTGCCCGGTTGGCTGACGTCGGCGTACGCCGCACAGCATGGCCGCTGAATGTCCTAAATGTGCTGCTGGCGCTGGTTGGTGCCGTCGCCTTGCGTTACGCGCTCGGCCTGTCGCCGTTATGGTGGATGGCCTGGGTGGCGCCGCTGCCACTGCTGATTGCAGTGGCGCGGGCAGGTCGCGTCGAGACGGCCTTGCTGGCCACCGTGGCCGGCCTGATCGGCGCCAGCGTGAATCTCGATTACTTCACCATCGTGATGGGGCGTCCGGCAGCGCTGGGCGTTATCGCATTGCAGGCACTCGCCTGGACGCTGATTTTGAGCCTTGCCCGGCGCGTGATGGTGAAACATACTGGGTGGCCGGCCATGCTGGCCTATCCGCTGCTATGGGCCGCCTTTGACCTGGTCAGCACGCGCTTTCTGCCCGACGGTAACTGGGGCAGCCTCGGTTACGCGCAGGCTGATTATCTGCCGGCGGTGCAGATTGTGGCGCTGGGCGGCGTACCGCTGCTGATGTTCACTCTGTCGCTGCCCGCGTCGGCGCTGGCCCTGTTGATCGTGCGTGGCCGACCGGCCTGGCCGGGCGTCGCCATCGCGCTGGTGCTGGCGGGCGCCAGCCTGGCGTTGGGTGCACAGCGCTTGACGGCGCCTCTGCAGGCTGGCACGCCGATTGGCCTGGCAGCGATCGACGACGCCATCGGCCCGGGTGCCAGCGCCGTGTATGCCGAGCGCATCTGGCAGCGCTATGAACAGCTCATCGCCGAGCTGGCTGGGCGCGGTGCACGCATCGTCGTGCTGCCGGAAAAAATTGCCATGCTCGGACCGCCGCAAAATCCGCACGCCCTTCAGCAGCGCCTCGCGCGCGCGGCGGCGCGGGCGCGGGCGCAGGTGTGGCTGGTGGCCGGTATCGGCTACCAGGAGCAGGGCGCGCGCTACAACCGCGGCTGGCTGTTTTCGCCCACCGGCGCGCTCGTGCAGGATTACGAAAAACAGCGGATGGCGCCACCGGAACGCGCGTTCGTGCGCGGCCATGTGCCGGCGATACAAGCGATGGACGACACGCGTCTCGGACTGGCCATCTGCAAGGACATGCATTTTGCCGATGTCGGCCGCGGCTACGCACAGCACGCAGTGCAGGCAATGGCGGTACCGGCCTGGGATTTCACGCTGGACGGCCAGTATGCGGCGCGCCTGTCGGCGCTGCGCGGCATCGAAGGCGGCTTTGCCATGGCGCGTGCGTCGCGCGACGGCGTGTTGACGGTCACCGATGCGTACGGGCGCATCCTCGCCGAAACCGCGACGGCGCCCATGCCGGGTGCGAGCTTGCTGGCACGGTTGCCGGCCGGGGCGCCAAAGCAGACGCTGTACACGCGCACAGGCGACGCCTTTGGCTGGCTGGCGCTGGCCTGGTGCGTGATGACGCTCGCGTGGCGTCGTCAACGGCGTGCTGTTGACGGATCCTGAGCTATCGACGCAACGCCAGCGTCATGAATGTATAAGCAATTGCCTCGCCATCGATGCGGAACATGTCGGCGATTTCGCCGGTGACGCTGAAGCCATACCCAAGGTACAGTGCGCGTCCCGGCAGGTTGGTGGCAATGACTTCGAGATCGAGCCAGTCGAGGCCAGCCTCCTGCGTCGCCCAGTCCTGCGCCACCTGCAGCAGACGCTTGCCCAAACCCTGGCGGCGAAAATCGCGGTGCACGCCCATGCCCAGCATGGCACGATGTGCCGTCGCTTTCTCGGGCCGCGCGCGCACGTCGACGTGGCCCGCAATGGTGCCGCTGGCATCGAGCGCAATCCAGGCGCGGCGCCAGTGCGGCGTACCGACCGGCGTGGCCAGGCCGGTTGCAAACGCAGCCTTGCGCGCGGCGGGGAAAAACGATTCGTGGCGCGCCATTGGCTGAAATAGCGGCGTGCCGTTCTTGCCGTTGTCCTGCAAATGGTCGTCAAGGTACACGAACAGGGCGGGCAAATCGCCAGGTTCGACAGGCTCGATCGTCAGTGTCGTCAAAGTGCGCGGGCGATGAGGATTTTCTGGATGTCGCTGGTGCCTTCGTAAATCTGGCACACGCGCACATCGCGGTAAATGCGCTCGACCGGGAAGTCGCTCACATAGCCGTAGCCACCATGGATCTGCATCGCATCCGACACCACGCGCTCGGCCATCTCGGAGGCGAACAGCTTGGCCATTGCAGCTTCCTTCAGGCAGGGCAGGCCGGCATCCTTCATCGCTGCCGCATGGTGGATCAACTGGCGCGCCGCTTCGATTTTGGTGGCCATGTCGGACAGTTTGAACTGCACCGCCTGATGATCGAAAATGGGCTTGCCAAAACTGGTCCGGTCCTTTGCATACGCCAGCGCAGCCTCGAACGCGGCGCGCGCCATGCCAACCGCCTGCGAGGCGATGCCGATGCGTCCGCCTTCGAGTCCGGACAGCGCGATCTTGTAGCCTTGCCCCTCTTCGCCGATCAGGTTTTCAACCGGGATGCGGCAGTTCTCGAACAGGATCTGCGCCGTGTCCGACGAGTGCTGGCCCATCTTCTGTTCGATCCCCGCGACGATGTAGCCAGGCGTCGTTGTCGGCACCCAGAACGCGCTGATGCCGCGTTTGCCGGCGGCCTTGTCGGTCACCGCCATGACAATCGCCACGTCGCCGTATTTGCCGCTGGTGATGAACTGCTTGGAACCGTTCAACACATAGCTGTCGCCATCACGTACGGCCGTTGTGCGCAGTGCCGATGCGTCGCTGCCCGTGTGCGGCTCGGTCAGCGCAAACGCGCCCAGCATTTCGCCGCGGGCGAGGGGTTGCAGCCACTGCTCCTTCTGCGCGTCGTTCGCGTACATCATAGCGATCGAGCATACCGGGCAGTTGTTGACCGAGATGATGGTCGAGGTGCCGCCGTCGCCGGCCGCAATTTCTTCCAGCACCAGCGCCAGTGCGAGGTAATCGAGACCGGCGCCGCCGTGTTCTTCCGGTACCGCCACGCCAAACGCGCCCAGTGCTGCCAGCTCTTTGAGTTCAGCCTGCGGGAAGTGGTGCTCGCGGTCCCAGCGCGCTGCGTTGGGGGCCAGGCGCTCCTGCGCAAAACTGCGCAGGGCGTCGCGGATCATCTGATGTTCTTCAGTGAGGATCATTGATGTGTGCTTACCAGGGAATCGACGTGCCGTCGTAATTGAGAAAGGCGCCATTGGCGCTGCGGTCGATGCCGGCCAGCGTGGTGCGCATGCCGCGCACGCTGTCGGCCACCTGCAAATCGGCGCCGCTGCCACCCATGTCGGTCTGCACCCAGCCCGGGTGGAAAGACACGCACGTTGCGCCCTGCTCGCCATAGGTGAGGGCCGCGTCGGCCAGCACGGAATTGAGCGCAGCCTTGCTGGCGCGGTACAGGGAACCGCTGGCGCTGGTACGGGCGCCGATCGATCCCATGCGCGACGAAATCACCGCGATTTTTCCGCGCACCGATGCCACCAATGGCGCCACGATCGGCAGCAGGCGCATTGCGGACAGCACATTCGTGTGCATCACGTCATTGAATTCTGCATCGGTGGGAAAGCCCGCGTGGCGCGGGCCGTAGACACCTGCCACCAGCCAGGCGGCGTCGATGCGTTCATCGTCGAGCTTCCATCCGAGGGCAGCAATGGCGGCGGTATCGTTGACATCGAGCAGATGCGCTTCCGCTCCCATATTGACCAGGGCATCGCAGTCGGACTGCTTGCGCGCGGTGGCGATGACGCGCCAGCCATCGGCCTGATACTGGCGTACCAGTTCGTGGCCAATGCCGCGCGAAGCGCCCAGGATCAGTGCAGTCGACATAGTTTCACCTTTTAAAATAAACGGTTTATATCATTTCGATGGCCATCGCCGTCGCTTCGCCGCCACCGATGCACAGTGCCGCCACGCCGCGCTTGCCACCGGTCTGCTTCAGCGCACCCATCAAGGTCACCAGGATGCGCGCGCCGGAGGCGCCGATCGGGTGGCCCAGCGCACAGGCGCCGCCATGAATATTGATTTTACTATGCGGGATGTCGAGGTCTTTCATTGCAGCCATCGGCACCGCTGCAAACGCTTCGTTGATCTCGAACAGGTCGACCTCGCCGACGCTCCAGCCAGTTTTCTTGAACAGCTTGTGGAGTGCGCCGATTGGCGCGGTGGAAAACAGGTTGGGCGCCTGTGCGTGCGTGGCGTGGGCGACGATGCGGGCGATGGGCGTAAGGCCCAGTTCGGCGGCTTTCGACGCGCGCATCATGACCAGGGCCGCAGCACCATCGTTGATCGACGACGACGATGCGGCAGTGATGGTGCCGTCTTTTTTGAACGCTGCGCGCAGCGTCGGGATTTTTTCCAGCTTGGCCTTCAACGGGCCTTCATCCTTGTCGATGACGGTGTCGCCATTGCGGCCCTTGACGGTGACGGGCGCGATCTCCCACTTGAAATGGCCGGCGGCAGTGGCGTCCTGGGCGCGCTTGACGGACGCGATCGCAAACGCATCCTGCTGCTCGCGCGTGAACGCGTAGCTGGCCACGCACTCTTCGGCAAAGGTGCCCATCGAACGGCCTTCGCCGGTTTTTTCATTGCGCGAGTAGGCGTCTTCCAAGCCGTCGAGCATCATGTGATCGAACATCACGCCGTGGCCGATGCGGTAACCGCCGCGCGCTTTTGGAATGAGGTAAGGCGCATTCGTCATCGATTCCATGCCGCCAGCGACGACGACATCGGCACTGCCGGCCAGCAGCGTGTCATGCGCGAAGATCGCGCTTTGCATCGCCGAGCCGCACATCTTCGACAGCGTCACGGCGCCGGTCGATACCGGCAAGCCGGCTTTGATGAGCGCCTGGCGCGCCGGGGCCTGGCCCTGGCCGGCCATCAGGCAATTGCCGAAGTAGACGTGTTCCACCAGCTCCGGCGCGATGCCCGCGCGTTCGACGGCGGCGGCAATGGCCACGGCGCCCAGGTCGCTGGCGGACTGGGAAGAAAAATCGCCCTGAAAACCGCCCATGGGGGTGCGCGCTGCGCCGACGATAACGACTGGATCATGCATGTTTTTTCTCCGAAAGGTGGGGTTACATCGTCTCGCCAAACAACTCGCGGCCGATGAGCATGCGGCGAATTTCGCTGGTGCCGGCGCCAATTTCGTACAGCTTGGCGTCGCGCCACAAACGGCCGACCGGGTACTCGTTGATATAACCGTTGCCGCCGAGTGTCTGGATGGCTTCTCCGGCCATCCAGGTGGCTTTTTCAGCCGAATACAAAATGGCGCCGGCGGCATCCTTGCGCAGGGCGCGCACGGCTTCCGGCGAATTCGCGCGGTCGCATGCCTGGCCCACTGCATAGACATACGCCTTGCACGCCATCATGGTGGAATACATATCGGCAAGTTTTCCTTGCATCAGCTGAAATTCGCCAATGGCCTGGCCAAACTGCTTGCGCTCGTGCACATACGGCACTACTGCGTCCATGCACGCCGCCATGATGCCGAGCGGCCCGCCAGAGAGCACGGTGCGCTCGAAATCGAGGCCCGACATCAGCACATTGACGCCCTTGCCGAGGCCGCCAAGTACGTTCTCGACGGGGACTTCGCAATCCTGGAAGACGAGTTCGCCAGTATGCGAGCCGCGCATGCCGAGCTTGTCGAGTTTTTGTGCGATCGAAAAACCTTTAAAACCTTTTTCGATCAGGAAGGCGGTCATGCCACGCGCGCCGGCCTCAAGGTCGGTCTTGGCGTACACCACTAATGTGTCGGCGTCAGGGCCATTGGTGATCCACATCTTGGTGCCGTTCAATACGTACCGGTCGCCCTTCAGGTCGGCGCGTAGTTTCATGCTGACGACATCGGAGCCGGCATTTGGTTCCGACATGGCGAGTGCGCCGATGTGTTCGCCTGAGATCAGCTTGGGCAAATACTTTTGCTTTTGTGCTTCTGTGCCGTTGCGCTTGATCTGGTTTATGCACAGATTCGAGTGGGCGCCGTACGACAGGCCCACCGAAGCCGACGCGCGTGAAATTTCTTCCATCGCCACGATGTGGGCCAGGTAGCCCATGTTGGCGCCGCCGTATTCCTCGCTGACGGTAATGCCGAGCACGCCGAGGTCGCCCATCTTGCGCCAGAGGTCCATCGGGAACTGGTCGCTGCGGTCGATCTCGGCAGCGCGCGGAGCAATTTCGGCGGCGGCGAATTGCTGGATCGCTTCGCGCAGCGCGGCGATGTCCTCGCCATGGTCAAAGGTCAAGCCTGGAAGGTGCAGCATGTCGTCTCCACGAAGTACGGATTGGCGAAAGGGGAAAATTGCATGATACGCCCAAGTGACGTTTACGTAAACGTCAAGCAGGCGTCGAGCAAACATCGGGTTGGCGTCAAGCAAACATCAGGCTGGCGTCAAGCGTCAAGCAAGCATCAGGTCGGCGTCAAGCCTCTGTCAAGCACGTGTCAAGCAGGTGTCAGGCAAGGCGTCGTGCGGCCCGGCTGTTTATGCGGCAAGGCCAGCGTCGGCCAGCATGCGTCGGCACTCTTCTTCATGCGTGGCAATTTCGTCGAGCGCCATGTCGATATCGGACCGTTGTTGCTCAAGCGTTGCGCGCTGGTGCGCCAGCACGCCCAGAAAACGCTCGGTTTGCGCCACGGTATCTTTGGGAGACTCGTACATGTCGACCAGACCCTTTATCTCGGCCAGCGTCAAGCCAAGGCGCTTGCCGCGCAAGGTGAGTTTCAGGCGCGTGCGGTCGCGCGGCGTGTAGACGCGGCTGCGCCCACCCACGCCTTCGCGCATCGGGCTGAGCAGGCCGTGATCTTCATAGAAGCGAATGGCCCGGGCGGTCAGATCGAATTCTTTGGCCAATTCGGCAATGGAGTAGGTGCGCATGGGTTTGAACGGTTATCAGAAAGGGAAAATGCGCGTTGTAACGCCTGCAGAAACGCGTCATTTGCAACGATTTCCGTCTACGTCAACGTCAATCACATTGTAGCGCGGCGTTGCGGCGAACCAAAGAAGCGGCAGAAAAGCCCACACATTGTTCCTGCCGCGGCGCGATAAACGTTGCTCCGAGTTCCGTGTTATTTCTGGTTGTCGCCAGTTTCGACAGCATCTATCACATTTTGTGTCGTGGACGAGACGCCAAAATTCTCAATATACTTGCCGAAAGGCATTTTCACGAACGTTTCGGTATCTGCTAACCAATAAAAATAAATTCTTTCCAATCAACGTGCAATTGCTGGGGCTGAACTACCGTATTTTCCGTTGATAAAGTTGAGCAACTGCGCATTCAGGGGCAGTCTTGCATTCCCCTCCGTCCCCCTTTCTGATGGCATTCCCAGGATTTTTTCATGGGTAAAAGCCGTTATTTTTTGCAGCAGAAGAACGCATTCGCTGCAACGTGACGTGGATATCCACATCAAATTCATGTACTAGACGGCACTGCTGAATTTGCTGAATATTTGTTGAATCTTGGTATTTTTATAATCCACATTGCATAAAAAAACGCCTGTTCGTATAAAAAATTTTTAACCTGTCCTACACAAAGTTACCAACTTTGTGGCAGGATGCTTCAAACCCCACAAATTCTATCAATACTCACATTTATGTTAAACGTTGAACCCGATAGTGTTACCAATTCCTCCACTACTATTGGGCCGAGCGTCGGCCCTCAAACTATGCCACCTATGAACTCGACCAACGAACGTGAGAATTTCAGCGAACGCCTCCAGACGGCCCTGAAAAATGCCCATTATTCTCCGGACAGCCCAACCCGCCTTGCACGTGAATTCAATGTGCGTTTTGAAGGCCGTCCCATCACCGTCCACGCTGCACGCAAATGGCTGGTCGGCGAAGCGATTCCTACGCAAGAAAAACTGCGCATGATCGCCCAGTGGCTCGGCGTACCTGCCGATTGGCTGCGTTTCGGTGGCGACAACGATGCTGCCGCCAATGGCGATGGTGCCAGCGTGCCACGTTTCGAATCGGCGGATGTCAAGCTGATCTCCGATCTGCAGCGCCTCGATGAGCATCACCGTCAGCTGGCGCGTGAATTCATCCGCATGCTGGTCCGCGTGAATTATCAGAAGCCGTAAATTGCTTGCTGCGGCGCCGGCATGCCGGCTAGTCGCCGCCAGCATGCGCGCTGTACACAAGTGACGGCATTTCACAATATCTTCAAACGAACCAGCACAACTGCTGATCGTGCGCCATAATCAAGGCGTAGCGTTCTTGCCTTTTGTTACGTGTTTTCGCAGAGGATAGTGCCGTCCATGAAAAGTAACTACAGCAATACCGCGCAGTTGAAAGACTTGATGACCGTGCCGCCAATGACTGCGGCGCAACATGCCGAAGTGATGCGCAAGCGGATTGCAGCGCGACACATGCTGGAAGAGGCGAGGGAAGCGAAAAAGTCGGAAAGCGTGTTCGAGAAGCGCTGACGGTTATTGCTGGTCGGCGGCTTGATGTTTGATGCCGGCCCAGCGCGGCGCCAGCGTATGCTCGATGCCCAGCAGGTCAATGACGCGTGCCACGGTATGGTCGACCATTTCCGCAATCGATGCCGGTTGTTGATAAAAGCTCGGCAGCGGCGGAAACACAATGCCGCCCATTTCTGTGACCGACGTCATATTGCGCAGATGCGCCAGGTTGAACGGCGTTTCACGCACCATCATTACCAGCCGGCGGCGCTCCTTGAGCACCACATCGGCTGCGCGCGCAATCAAATTGTCCGACAGGCCCAGCGCCACGGCGGCCAGGGTTTTCATCGAACACGGTGCAATGACCATCCCATCGCTCTGAAACGAGCCACTGGCAATGGTGGCGCCAATCTCACGGTTTTTATGCACGACATGAGCAAGCGCCTCGACGTCGCGCCGTTGCATGCCAACTTCCGCCTGCAGGGTAAGCGCGGCGGCATCGGAAACGATCAGGTGCGTTTCGATGCCGTCGATGGCATTCAGGTGCTGCAACAGGCGCACGCCATACACCGCACCGGTGGCGCCAGTGATGGCGACAACAATCCGGCGCGGGCGGGAGCCTGTCATCGGGTTCAGGCGTCGAGCAGGGTTTTCAGTTCGCCGGAGGCAAACATCTCGTTCATGATGTCGGTGCCGCCGACGAATTCGCCTTTGACATACAACTGCGGCACGGTCGGCCAGTTCGAATAATCCTTGATACCCTGGCGAACTTCCGGGTCTTCCAGCACGTTCACGGTGGCGATGTTTTCCACACCGCAGGATTTCAGGATCTGGATGGCACGGCCGGAAAAGCCGCACTGTGGAAACTGGGCCGTGCCTTTCATGAACAGCACGACCGGGGTGCTGTTCACGGTCTCTTTGATCCAGGTTTGTACGTCGCTCATGGCTGCCTCGGGGGTAAATGGATGAATGGCGCCATTTTACCTATTTTTTGAACTTCGCAAACGCCGCGGCCATCGCGCCACCCGGCGTCGGTGCGCGTTCTTCCTTTTTATGTTGCTGGGCCACCCGTGTCCGGTCATTCCGGTCTGGCCGCTGCTCCGGTTTTGAACCGGCTTGCGGGGCGCTGTCGGTCAGGCGCATCGTCAGGGCGATCCGTTTTCTTTTCTCGTCGACTTCGAGCACTTTGACTTTGACGACCTGCCCGGCTTTCACCACGGTGTGCGGATCCTTCACGAACGTATTCGACAGCGCCGAAATATGGACCAGGCCATCCTGGTGCACGCCAATGTCGACAAACGCGCCGAATGCCGCCACGTTGGTGACCACGCCTTCAAGGATCATGTCGGGCCGCAGATCGCGGATTTCTTCGACACCTTCTTTAAAGGTGGCCGTGGAAAATTCCGGGCGCGGATCGCGGCCCGGCTTTTCCAGCTCTTTTAATATGTCGGTGATCGTTGGCACGCCGAATTTTTCGTCGGCGTAGCGCGCTGGATTGAGCGATTTCAACAGGCTGGCCTCGCCAATCACGCTCTTCAGGTCTTTTTTCAGATCGGCGAGAATTTTTTCCACCAGCGGATACGATTCCGGGTGCACCGCCGACGCGTCCAGTGGATTGGCGCCGCCCATTACGCGCAGAAAACCTGCGGCCTGCTCATAGGTCTTGTCACCCAGACGCGGCACGGCTTTCAATGCCGCGCGCGATGCAAACGCGCCTTTCAGGTCGCGGTAATTGACGATGCTTTGTGCCACGCTGCCGGACAAACCGGACACGCGCGCCAGCAGCGGCGCCGAGGCCGTGTTGACGTCGACGCCGACGGCGTTCACGCAATCTTCCACCACCGCATCGAGCGAACGGGCCAGCTGGCTTTGGCTGACATCATGCTGGTATTGGCCGACACCAATTGATTTGGGGTCGATTTTGACCAGTTCGGCCAACGGATCTTGCAGACGGCGTGCAATCGAGACGGCGCCGCGCAGCGAGACATCCATATCAGGCAATTCCTTCGACGCAAATTCCGATGCCGAATACACCGATGCGCCTGCTTCGGAGACAACAATCTTGGTGAGTTTCAGGTCCGGCTGCTGCTTGATCAGATCGAGGGACAATTTGTCGGTCTCGCGCGAACCGGTGCCGTTGCCAATCGAAATCAAGGAAACATTGTGCTTGGCAGCGAGTTTTCCCAGCGTATGCAGTGCGCCATCCCAGTCATTTTTAGGCTGGTGCGGGTAGATCACGGCAGTATCGACAACTTTCCCGGTGGTATCGACGACGGCCACCTTGACGCCGGTGCGCAAGCCAGGGTCCAGGCCCATCGTTGCGCGTGGACCGGCCGGGGCCGCCAGCAACAGCGCCTTCAAATTCAGTGCGAATACCTGGATGGCGTCGAGTTCGGCGCGTTCGCGCAAGGCGCCCATCAGTTCGGATTCCAGGTGCATGAAACTTTTGACGCGCCACGTCCAGCGCGCCGTGTCGGCCAGCCATTTATCGGCCGGACGTCCGGTATTTTTAATGCCGAAGCGGGCAGCGATGCGGCCTTCGCACGGATTGTGCGGCGCATCCCATTTTGGCTTTTCAGCTTCGGTGTCGAGGCGCAGCGTGACGTCGAGCATGCCTTCGCGGCGGCCGCGCAGCAGTGCCAGGGCGCGGTGCGACGGAACGGTACCGATAGCTTCCGAGTAATCGAAATAGTCGGCAAACTTTTCGCCTTCGTCTTCCTTGCCGGTAATCACTTTCGATTCGACAATGCCGTGTTCCTGCACATATTCGCGCAAGCTCTGCAACAAGCCCGCATCTTCTGCGAACCGTTCCATCAGGATCTGGCGCGCACCGTCGAGTGCGGCTTTGGTGTCGATCACGCCCGGATTGGCGCTGCCGTCATCGTTGCTGAACGGCGCGCGCAGGTAGGCAGCGGCGGCCTCTTCCGGCGTCAAAGTGGGATCTTGCAGCAAAGCATCAGCCAACGGCGCCAGCCCGGCTTCGATGGCAATCTGCGCCTTGGTACGGCGCTTTTGCTTGTAGGGCAAATACAGGTCTTCCAGCCGGGTCTTGTCTTCGGCATGGGTGACCGCGTCGAGCAGAGTCGGCGTCATCTTGTTCTGGTCGGTGATCGACGCAATGATCGCGGCGCGCCGGTCTTCCAGCTCGCGCAGGTAGCGCAGGCGTTCTTCCAGCAGGCGCAGCTGGATGTCATCGAGCCCGCCAGTCGCTTCCTTGCGGTAACGCGCGATAAACGGCACGGTGGCGCCTTCATCGAGCAGGGCAATGGCAGCGGCGACCTGGGCTGGTTTCGCGACAAGTTCAAGGGCAAGGCGTTGTTCGATGGAAGGCAGCATGGGGAGCAAAAAATCCGGGTCGGTCAGTGAAGCGGGCAATCATACAACGTCGCATGAGAGCCACGCCAGCCAAGTCGGATGTGCGCAGACCAAACTAGGCAGCGCGGGTGGACGGCGTTTCATTATTTCAACAAGAAAACTTTTCCTGATGAACTGCAGCTGTAACTAAAACAGAACCGCCCGGATAAGAGATAATAACTGGTGTTGTTGCTTTTGATACATTACTTAGAGACCCATGCACACAGTTGATTTTCACCGCGACGATGCCGGCGACACGCCTCCTGCCAGTAATCCTGCGCGCTCGCCTGCGCTGCCCGCTCCCGTTACCAGCTGGCTGCAGCGGGTCGAGGCCGCGGCGCATCCCCAGCCAAAGCTGACGGACGAGGTGAAGGATCCCAAGGCCGTTCAGTACAAGTTTGTGTATGTGATGGCGCCCACCAGCGGCGGCCGCCATGTGGCGGTGTGCCTGTGCAAGGCGCGCCTGCGTCCGAACGGTGATGTGGCGTCGGCCAGCCCGGTCAGCGAAGTGTTTACTTTATTGTCGGCGCCCCCTTCTTATCTCGAAGGGGACGACGAAGATCTGGTGCGCTTCTTTATCGCCATGCGCAGTGGTGCGACGCAGACTACCAGCGCCACCGAGCCGAAGGGCAAAGTCGGCGCTATCCTGCTGCAGATGTTGCTCAAACAGGGGAAATTGCTGTGGGCAAATTCCTGGTCGGACATGGGCAATGGCCTGGTGTATCCATTGCAGCAGGGCCCGATGCGCGAGGCCAACCTGGCGTGGCGCGACGAGGGGAAAAATGCGCGGCTGGGATGGTGCGTGGCGCCGCCCGCAGGTTCGCCGCCATACAGCAGCCAGAGTGCCGCCGACCAGATCGACTACATGTTGCCGACCGATCCGCCGTGGTATATCGATAATCTGTCGTGTGGCCCGCTCGAACTGAACCGCGGCGGCGTCGATATCACGCTGGCCGAACTGCAGGCGCTGGTGGCGCAGGCGCCCACGCTGGCAGGTACCGATAAGCGGCGTGTATCGCAATTGCTGCTGGCCCATGGCTTGCAACAATTAATGCCGCTGCCGCAACCGCTGACGCAGCGCCTGCGCAATGACGTCGCACCGCAACCGGTGCTGCTGCTCGACGCTGTCATGCTGGCCGATGGCGCCGGTCAGCGCGCGCACGACTTTGCCGTGCTGTCGTTCGACTACGATGGCCAGCGCATTTCCTTCGACCCATCACAGCGGGTGGTGCGCCAGATTGGCGATATCACCGAAATTATCGCGCGCGATGCTGATGCCGAACAGGCTGCCCTCGCGACGTTGCACGGCCTCGGCTTTCACAAGCCGGCCACGCCGCCGCTGAATGCACTGGCTGGCGCATTGCAACTGGAAAGCCAGGCGCACTGGCTGCGTTTTGCCGAAAACGATCTCGATGCGCTGTCCGACGCGGGTTTCCATGTCCAGCGTGCACCTAAATATCGCTACGACGTGCTGCCGGTGGAAAACTGGTATGCCCAGATCGACGAGCCGGAAGAAGCCGGCCACGCCTGGTTCGAGCTGGAGCTGGGGATTGTCGTGAATCGCCACCGCGTGCCGCTACTGCCCGTGCTGGTGCAGATGATCCGCAGTGCGCCGCTGGATTTCGATCCGGAAGTGCTGGCGGCGCATGCTGAAACCGATCAAGTGCTGGCGGTATTGCCGGACGGTCAGCGTGTCGCGTTGCCGTGGGGGCGCGTAAAACCGATCCTGGCGACGTTGGGCGAGTTGTATTTTAACGACAAGATCAAGGCGAAACTACGCCTGTCGACACTTGACGCCAGCCGTCTCGAGGAGCTGGCGCGCAGCACCGAGCTACGCTGGATTGGCGGCGAGCAATTACGTGAAACCGGGCGCAAGCTTAGCCTGTTCGGCTCGGTACAAAAAGTGCCGGCGCCGGCAGGGTTGCAGGCCACCCTGCGCGACTACCAGGCGGACGGTCTGGCGTGGATGCAATTTTTGCGCGAATACGATCTGGCCGGCATCCTTGCGGATGACATGGGTCTCGGCAAGACCGTGCAAACCCTGGCGCACATCCTGGTCGAAAAGGAAGCTGGCCGCCTGACCAGTCCGGCACTGGTGATTGCGCCAACCAGCCTGATGACCAATTGGCAGGAAGAAGCCGCCCGCTTTGCACCGGACCTGCGCGTGTTACTGCTGCAGGGCAAAGAACGCATGGACATGTTTGACCAGATCGAACAAGCCGACCTGGTGCTGACCACGTATGCATTATTGCCGCGCGACGAGGAAAAACTGCGTGAGCACGCGTTTCACCTGATCATTCTCGATGAGTCGCATTACATCAAGAACAACCGCTCGAAAGCGGCGCAGACGGCCGGCATGCTCAATGCGCGCCACCGTTTGTGTCTGACTGGCACGCCGCTGGAAAATCACCTGGGCGAGTTGTGGTCACAATTTCATTTCCTGCTGCCGGGCCTGCTTGGCGACGAGAAAACGTTCAACACCCAGTTCCGCCATCCGATTGAACGCCAGGACGACCCGGTGCGGCGTGCCTTGCTGAACCGCCGGATTCGTCCGTTTTTGCTGCGCCGGACCAAGGACAATGTGGCCAAGGAATTGCCACAAAAAACCGAGATGGTGCGCAAAGTCGAACTGACGGTTCCGCAACGTGACCTGTACGAAACCGTGCGCCTGGCGATGGACAAGAAAGTGCGCGATGAAATCGATCGTAAAGGCGTGGCGCGCAGCCAGATCGTGATTCTCGAGGCCTTGTTGAAACTGCGCCAGGTCTGCTGCGATCCGCGCCTGGTGAAATCGTTACCGGCAAAAAAAGCGGCAGGGGCGTCCGCCAAGCTGATCGACCTGATGCAGATGGTGGAAGATTTGCTGGAGGAAGGTCGCAAGATCCTGGTGTTCTCGCAATTTACCAGCATGCTGGCGCTGATCGAAGAAGAGCTGAATGCGCGCAATATCCGCTACGCCCTGCTCACCGGCGATACCCGTGACCGTGCTGCCCAGGTGGCTGCCTTCCAGCAGGGCGCCGTGCCGATTTTCCTGATCAGTCTGAAAGCAGGGGGAGTTGGCCTGAACCTGACCGCCGCCGACACGGTCATTCACTACGACCCGTGGTGGAATCCCGCTGCCGAGCAGCAGGCGACCGATCGTGCGTGGCGTATTGGTCAGGATAAACCTGTTTTCGTCTATAAACTGATTGCGAAGGGGACGCTGGAAGAAAAAATTCAGTTGCTCCAGCAAAAAAAATCAGAGCTGGCGCAATCGATTCTGGCGGAAGGCGAGTCGCACAAGATGGCGCTGACACAAGAAGATCTGCAGGCAATTTTTGCGCCATTGGAACCGGCATGAAGTGCAAGTAACAAAACATGCCTGTAACTTTTAGGAGTTGCGAAATGATAACCTTATGTACATTAAGCATGTCGCGTCATATACTAGCGCGGCAACATTAATCAAAGGTTCCAATGACTGCATCCATCCAACGCCAGCAAGGAGCAACTGCGAGCGGCATCGCGCTGGCGGAGCAATTTCGCGCCATCGCGGAGATGAGCGGCGATATTGCCTGGACTCTTGATTGCGCCAGCGGCAAGTTGCTTTACATTAGCCCGTTTGCCGAGCCATCTTTCGGGTGTTCTCTGGCCGAGCTTGAACTGCAACTTGTCAGCGGTGAAGGGGCAGTGGGCAATATTGCTAACGGTCTGGCGCAACGGCTACAGCGCTTTGCCGATGGCGACCTGACGCGCCTGCAGCTGGTGCGTGCGTTTGACATGCCCCGCAATGACGGTGATATTTTGCCGCTGGAAATTACTTCGCGCCTGTTGCTCGACGCCGACGGCAAGGCAGTCATGCTGGTGGGTATTGTCCGCGACCTGTCGGAACGGCGCACCCGCGAAAAAGAGCGGCGCCGTTTCGCCAGCATGCTCAACCACGAATTTCGCACACCTTTGTCGACGATTGATGGCGCCATCCAGCGCCTGGAATCGACGCATCACCATGCCGATGAGCCAACCCGCGCACGCTATCGCAAAATCGGCCTCGCAACGGATCGCCTGATCGCAATGCTCGACGACTATTTGTCGCCAGAACGGATGATCGAACTGGGCCAGTGCCGCAGCGCCGATGCCCTGTCGCCGAGCGTGTTGCTGGAAGAGGGCGCAGCGCGCGCGCGCGAAGCCGGTCGCCGTGTCAGCGTTGAGATGGGCGAATTGCCGGAAACCATACGCTGCGATCCGGCTGGCTTGCGCCTGGCGATGAAAGTGCTGGTCGACAATGCCATCCAGTATTCCCCAGGCGCCACACTGATCACGCTGGGTGCTGCCACGGTGCCATCGGTATCCGGCAGCGCAGTACGCAACAATCTGGAATTGTCAGTTAGCAACCATGGCGTCGGTTTGAATGCCGATGAAGCAGAACTCGCTTTCAACAAGTTTTTCCGAGGCAGTAATGCGCAAGGTTTGCCGGGCAGCGGACTGGGCTTGTACATGGCGCGATCAGTGATCGAGGTCCATGGCGGAACTGTCGAGCTTGCATCAGTTTCCGGAGACACGCACACTGTGTTCAAAATCTTTTTGCCAATACGAAGTTCCGGGAAACAACTTGCTTCAAACAAGCCTAACAGTGATAATCCACTTGTGACACCGGGTTAATTCGCGGTTCACAATCACTTTGTCTCACATCATAATTTACACGGCTACCCATGACGCAGATACTGATCGTTGAAGATAATGGGGACTACGCCATCGACATGGCCGAGTTCCTGCGTGAGCTCGACCATGAAGTGACCACTGTGACGACCGCCAGTGAAATGTGGGCAGCGCTGACACGTACGCCTGCCGCAGTCGTTGTGCTCGATCTGGGCTTGCCGGACGAGGATGGATTCAATGTCATTCCGCGCATGCGCCAGCTCTATCCGGAAATCGGCTTGCTGGTGCTCACCGGGCGGGTCGCATTCGATAACCGCATCCTTGGCTTGCGCCTTGGCGCTGATCATTACCTCACCAAACCAATTAAATTTCCGGAACTCGCGGCGCACATCGAGGCGCTCGACCGCCGCGTCCGTCCGCACGAGCCAGTGCCAAGCCCCAGCAAGTGGACGCTGCGCGTCAGTGCGCGCCAGCTTGAGCTGAGCGGCAAACTGATCGACTTGACTGAAAAAGAGTGCAATTTCCTGCACTTGCTCACAATCAACACCCGTCCGGTGCCGCGCCAGGTGATTGTCGCCGGGATGGGTGGCGACGACCCAGACGCCAGCCGCCGCGTCGACATGCTTGTATACCGCCTGCGCAAAAAAGTACGTAACGGCCTCGCGCACGACCTGCCACTGCGCAGTGCCTACGGCGAAGGCTACAGCCTCTCCGCCGGCTTCACGCTCGCCTGACCTGACCTGATCTTGTGGCTGTGCGACAACAGTGGGGTCAGAGTCGCTTTTTTAAGCAATTTTCCATACGAAACCCGCTCAAAAATTAAATAGGGTCAGAGTCAATTTATTGGCCAATTTATTTTGGCCAATTTTTTTGCGGGGCGTCGTTGTGGCCCATCTGTGCTATTTCTTCGATCGCACGGCAGCGTCTTTGTGTCGCTTGCGATTAAATAGGGACAGGGTCGCGCAGCTTGGTTAGAATTCGCGGATTGCATTTTTCCACTCTGCCATGGCCCGCCTTCCACGACTCATCGTTCCTCACCAGCCGCATCACATCATCCAGCGTGGCAACGATCGTCAGGTCATCGTGCGCGATGAGGAAGATTGTCAGCGCTTCATGGCATGGTTGAAAGAATGCGCCAGGTTTTACCGGGTGGCAATTCACGCTTACGTGCTGATGCCAAACCATGTGCATTTGCTGGCCACGCCCATCGATAACGAAGGCCTGGCGCTGATGATGCAAAAGCTGGGGCGCTATTACGTGCCTTGGTTCAACCATAAATACCAGCGTTATGGCGGGCTGTTCCAGGGACGTTTTCGCACGTCGCTGGTCGACACTGACCGGTACTTCCTTGCCTGCAGCCGCTATATCGAACTGAACCCTGTACGTGGACATCTGGCGCCCAATCCGCTCGACTACCAATGGTCGAGCTATGCTCACCACGCCGGTGCGCGGATCGATACCCTGATCAGCGACCATCCGCTGTTCTGGGCGCTCGGCAACACGCCATTCCAGCGCGAAGCTGCCTACATCGCTCTGGTCGAGGAAGGAATTACTGCCGAAGAGCGCGAATTCATCACAACGTCGCTCTTGCGCAGTATGCCGCTGGGCTCGCTTACCTTCAAAGAAAACCTGGAGCGCACTACCCAGCGCCAGATTTTACCCGCCAGACGCGGCCGTCCCTACAAAGAAATATCGACCTGACTGGCTGAGTTTTCTCGGCCGCCCCAGCAAATCGAACGCCTTGATTGACTCTGTCCCCAATTAATCTCTCTGCAGAAAAGTTGCAAAACAATTCGACTCTGACCCTAATTGTTTGGGTTGACGCGGTCTGTTGCATTGCACTATTCTCAACCTCCAACCCCTGATTTGCTGTGGAGAGACACATGATTGCCCAAGGCTTGTACGATCCCGTCAATGAACATGATGCCTGTGGCGTCGGTTTCATTGCTCACATCAAAGGTAACAAGAGCCACTCGATCATCGAGCAGGGGTTGTTGATTTTGAAAAACCTGGACCATCGGGGTGCCGTCGGCGCCGACAAGCTGATGGGCGATGGGGCAGGAATCCTGATCCAGATTCCCGACCAGTATTTCCGCGACGAGATGGCCAAGCAGGGCGTGGAATTGCCGCCGCCCGGCGAATATGGCGTCGGTATGGTGTTCTTGCCGAAAGAGCACGCATCGCGTATTGCTTGTGAGCAGGAAATTGAACGCGCCGTGCGCATCGAAGGCCAGGTTGTGCTCGGCTGGCGTAATGTGCCACTCGACGACACCATGCCAATGTCGCCTACCGTGCGTACCAAAGAACCGATCATTCGCCAGATTTTCATCGGCCGCGGCCCGGACATCATGGTCACCGACGCGCTCGAGCGGAAACTGTATGTGATCCGTAAATCGTCCGGCCACGCCATCCAGGCGCTGAAACTGATGCATGGCAAAGAATTTTTCGTGCCATCGATGTCCGCGCGCACGATTGTTTATAAAGGCTTGTTGCTGGCCGACCAGGTGGGCGTTTATTACAAAGACTTGCAGGATGCACGTTGTATTTCGGCCCTGGCCCTGGTGCACCAGCGTTTCTCGACGAACACATTCCCCGAATGGCCGCTGTCGCACCCGTACCGTCTGATTGCCCATAACGGCGAAATCAACACCGTCAAAGGCAATTTCAACTGGATGCGCGCCCGTGAAGGCGTGATGAAGTCCGCTGTGCTGGGCGACGATCTGCAGAAACTGTTTCCGCTGATTTATGAAGGCCAGTCCGATACCGCCTGCTTCGACAATGCCCTCGAGCTGTTGATCATGGCCGGCTACCCAATCGCGCAAGCCATGATGATGATGATCCCGGAAGCGTGGGAAAACCATTCCACCATGGACGACAACCGCCGCGCCTTTTACGAATACCACGCCGCGATGATGGAGCCGTGGGACGGCCCGGCCGCGATGGCATTTACCGATGGCCGCCACATCGGCGGTACGCTGGATCGTAACGGCCTGCGTCCAGCCCGCTACATCGTCACCGATGACGACCTGGTCGTGATGGCGTCCGAATCAGGCGTGTTGCCGATTGCCGAGTCGCGCATCGTCAAAAAATGGCGCTTGCAGCCGGGCAAAATGTTTTTGATCGACCTCGAAGCGGGCCGCATCATCGACGATAAAGAGTTAAAAGACATGTACGCCAACGGCAAGCCGTACAAGGCGTGGATCAATTCGGTACGCATCAAGCTGAACGAGATCAAGCTGTCGGAAAGCCAATTGGCGCATAACCGCGCCAAAGATACGCCAGCGCAAGGCGAAAAAGCCGGCGCCTCGTTGCTCGATCGCCAACAAGCGTTTGGCTACACTCAGGAAGACCTGAAATTCCTGATGGCACCGATGGCGATCCTGGGCGAAGAAGCCACCGGTTCGATGGGCAACGACTCGCCGCTGGCGGTGATGTCGAACAAGCTCAAGCCGCTGTATAACTACTTTAAACAATTGTTCGCGCAGGTGACCAATCCGCCGATCGACCCAATCCGCGAAGCGATGGTGATGTCGCTGGTGTCGTTCATCGGTCCGAAGCCGAATTTGCTGGACACAAACAATGTCAACCCGCCGATGCGCCTTGAAGTGTCGCAGCCGGTGCTGGGTTTCAACGATATGGCGCGTTTGCGCAACATCACCCAGCACACTGGCGGCAAGTTCAAGTCGTATGAACTGAACATCTGCTATCCGGTAGGGTGGGGCAAGGAAGGCATCGAAGCGTCGCTGGCCTCGCTGTGTGCGGAAGCGGTCGATGCTGTCAAATCCGGCCACAACATTCTGATCGTGTCGGACCGCAACGTCGCTGCCGACCAGGTCGCCATTCCAGCGCTGCTGGCCACGTCGACTATCCACCAGCACCTGGTCGGACGCGGCCTGCGCGCCTCGACCGGCCTCGTGATCGAAACCGGTTCGGCGCGCGAAACCCATCACTTCGCCTTGCTGGCAGGCTATGGCGCGGAAGCAGTGCACCCGTACCTGGCGATGGAAACGCTGGTCGAGCTCGCCGCTGGGATGTCCGGCGACATGTCGGCCGACACCGCCATCTATAACTATACGAAAGCCATCGGCAAGGGTCTGATGAAGGTGATGTCGAAGATGGGCATCTCCACTTACATGTCGTATTGCGGCGCGCAAATTTTTGAAGCGGTTGGCCTGAACAAGTCGCTGGTGAATAAATATTTCAAGGGCACGTCCTCGAATGTCGAAGGCATCGGCCTGTTCGAAGTGGCCGAAGAAGCGCTGCGCCTGCACAGCCTGGCGTTCGGCACCGATCCGGTCCTGGCGCACGCCCTCGACACCGGTGGCGAATACGCTTTCCGCGTGCGCGGTGAAGACCACATGTGGACACCGGATGCCATTGCCAAACTGCAGCATGCCACGCGTGCCAACAACTTCAGCACTTATAAAGAGTACGCGCAGCTGATCAACGACCAGTCGCGCCGCCATTTGACCTTGCGCGGTTTGTTCGAGTTCAAGGTCGACCAGGCCAAGGCGATTTCGATTGATGAAGTGGAGCCGGCCAAGGAAATCGTCAAACGTTTCGCTACCGGCGCGATGTCGCTTGGCTCGATTTCGACGGAAGCGCACGCCACGCTGGCGCTGGCCATGAACCGTATCGGTGGCAAGTCGAACACGGGCGAAGGCGGAGAAGATCCGTTCCGCTACACGCAGGAATTAAAAGGTATCCCGATCCGCCAGGGCCAGACGATGGCTTCCGTGATTGGCGAGCAGAACGTCGTTGTCGATATCCCGCTGCTGGAAGGCGACTCGCTGCGCTCAAAAATCAAGCAGGTGGCATCGGGCCGGTTTGGCGTCACGGCCGAATATCTGAATTCCGCCGACCAGATTCAAATCAAGATGGCGCAGGGCGCCAAGCCGGGTGAGGGTGGTCAGCTGCCTGGACACAAGGTTACCCAGTACATTGCCGCACTGCGTTTCTCGGTGCCGGGCGTGGGCTTGATTTCGCCGCCGCCGCACCACGATATTTATTCGATCGAAGACCTGGCCCAGCTGATTCACGACCTGAAAAACGCCAACCCGCGTGCGTCGATTTCCGTGAAACTGGTGTCGGAAGTAGGCATCGGTACCGTTGCTGCGGGCGTGACGAAAGCCAAGGCCGATCACGTGGTGGTTGCCGGCCATGACGGCGGCACCGGTGCATCGCCATTGTCGTCGGTAAAACATGCCGGTACGCCATGGGAACTGGGTCTGGCCGAAACCCAGCAGACGCTGGTACTGAACGGGTTAAGAAGCCGGATTCGCGTGCAGGCCGATGGCCAGATGAAAACCGGCCGCGACGTTGTCATCGCCGCCATGCTGGGCGCCGACGAAATTGGTTTCGCAACCGCGCCGCTGGTGGTCGAAGGCTGCATCATGATGCGTAAATGCCACTTGAACACTTGTCCGGTGGGCGTGGCCACGCAAGACCCGGTGTTGCGCGCCAAGTTTTCCGGCAAGCCCGAGCACGTCGTCAATTACTTTTTCTTCGTCGCCGAAGAAGCGCGCCAGCTGATGGCCCAGCTTGGCATCCGCACGTACGACGAACTGATCGGTCGCGCCGATTTGCTGGATAAATCAAAAGCCATCGCCCACTGGAAAGCCAGCGGCCTGGATTTTTCGGCCATTTTCTACCAGCCGCCAAATGCCAGCGGCCAGTCGATTTTCCACACCGGCGAGCAGGATCACGGTCTCGACAAGGCGCTCGATCACAAGCTGATCGCGCAAGCCAAGGCGGCGCTGGAAAAGGGCGAGCGCGTTTCGTTCATCTCGCCGGTGCGGAACGTCAACCGCACGGTGGGCACCATGCTGTCGGGTGAAGTGGCCCAGCGTTACGGTCA
>JALYUM010000175.1 GCA_030853745.1 Pseudomonadota bacterium
AACGCGGGCGATCAGGCGTACCACCTCTTTGAGTGTCGGAGGCAGCTCCGGGCGTTGCTCCTTCGTGAGCAGATAAGCGCCGCGGATTTCGTCGGGGTCGAAGAACAGGCTGGCATCGAGGTCCGGACAGATGCGCCCGAGGCGCATCAAATACGCGACCCGCCACGCCACGACCATGAACAACGCCAGCGCGCGTTCGAGATTGTCGATGTGGGACAGTTGCATCGCCTCGACCTTGCACGCGTTTTTCAACACGTGGAAGAACTGCGCTCCTTTTTCAACGCCCTGCTAAAATCCAATGAGCGGTTTTCGACTACGATAGGCACACTGCTGCAAAACGTGCATAGGAATCCTTTTACCCGCTTGAAAAATTTTCACCCGGGACGCCTGATGGCGTTGCATGATCAGTTTTCTTCACGTATCATCGAAAATGCAAGTGCATCAAAAACCAAGCAAACCTAGTCATTAAAAGTCAATGGGTTTTTGCTTTAGAATCTAAATTTAAAGTTTTATCCATAGCTGACGCGAATAAGATTGCGCGTGTCGCTTAATTCGTGTGCGCGCTCCTTACTATCGGGAAAACTCAAAATCTTAAATTGGCCGGAAATTGTAGTTGACGCATCAACCCGGCGTCGATTGCGTCGCGGTCCATACTGCGGTTTATCGGGCTAATGGCCAAAAAATTGAAAATGAAATGAGCGACCTTCTGATTTCCGACTTCTTCCCTTCCCCGTATAATTTGAAAGAGAAGATCGTCAATCTCGTCGCGCCCCTTCAAAACGACCTTCTTTCGATGCTACCATCTTGGCTCAGTGAAGCCCCGGCCGAGTTTTTCCGACGCCGTCGCTTCATTGTCTGCGGCTCCTTGTGCTGGGCCGAAATCCGCACGCTCGCCAGCCTGGGCGAGGTGATCGCCATCGTCGACGACAATCTGGCGGAGCCGGGCGCGACGCAATTCGGCATTCCCGTCATCAGCACCGGCGCGTGGATCGACCAGGTCAAGGCCAACCGCGACATTGTTTCAGTACTGCTGGCCGCCACCATGCGCAGCAGCCGGCACTTCATCATGCAGTGCGTCCAGCACGACATGAAACTCATCACGCCGATCCAGTTCCTGTTGCTGTTGCAGCTCGCCGGTTATCAGGCCAAGGATGTCGGTGGATGCTTTTTCCGATACGGCTGGGATTATTTCGACATCACCGTCAAGAATATCGACGCGCATCTGGCGGTGACAGAGTTGTTCTCCGACCAGTACTCGAAGATCGGCTATCTCAATATGCTGCTGTACCGGCTGACCCTCAATCCGATGTACCTTGAACAGTATGCGGTCGGACGCGGCGCTCACTTCGATTACAACACCTACTTGTTCGAAAAGACCTTCCTTCCGCTGAACCAGCAGGAAGTGTTCGTCGACGCGGGCGCCTTCGATGGCGACTCGCTCAAGGAATTTCTAATCGCGGTGCGTGGCGAATTCCGCCACATCTACACCTTCGAGCCGGGCCAGGAAAACAATCGGCAAATCAGGGCGCGCCTGGCGGGACTGGAAAAGGAATATGGCAAGCCACTGGGCCAATCGATCACCCTGATCGAAAAAGGCGTGTGGAGTTCGACCACCGAGCTGAGATTCAGTCCGAATTTCACGTACGAGGACGCGACCGCCCGCAGCTCCCCCCTCGGCGGCCATATTCTTGATTCAGGCTTGCGTAAAGCGGTCGATCCGACGCGGATCGATGACAGCCAGCTCGTGGTCGTCCCGGTGACGACCATCGATGAAGCCACCAACCAAGACGCCACCTTCATCAAGTACGAGGTCGAAGGCAGTGAATTGCAAGGACTGATGGGCGCGCGCCGGACCATCGAAAAAAATCGCCCGCGCATGGCGGTCGCGGTCTACCATAAGCCGGAAGACTTCCTGGTGTTGCCGCAGTACGTGCGCGACATGGGCATGGATTACAAAATGGGCTTCCGCCAGCATGACCGCTTCATGCCTGACGCCACGTATATTTATTGTTATTGAACGCGGAGCACAGCGGGCGCTCCATGTGGTGACATAGCCAGCGCTTGACGCTGGCTTTTTTGTTGCTCGTTTGGGGTACGAGCAACATGGGGTATGCCAAGCGATCCGCCAATGTCGGATGGCGCACACTCGTCCGTGGCGATGCTACCGTCCGCCATCTTTCGCAAGCAGATAATCCCGCCGTAATGCGCTTGCATGCACTGAAAGTCGCGCCAGATCAAGGCCAACGCTAATAGTCCGCGCGATTCGCCTGCGCTTGCGCTGGCCCCTAGCTGTTCCCCGCCTGACCCAAAGGTTTATACACATCTCGCCGCAACCGATCTTGCCTGATTTATAACATCTTGGTCAATAAATCCGTTTACATTCAAGCACTTGCGAAAGCGGTTGTAAACTGTTGAGTTTTCAGGTTTACTCTCGTCTTTTGGCTCACGCAAAATGACAGACTCGACGCACGGGACTGACGTGGAATTTGCTGACATAGACCTTGGGGACGCCCGCCTCGACAGTCGCGCCAGGAAGATCATGGCGCGTTTTTCCGACACGCCGTCGGCCAGCATCCCGAAGTCCTTCAATGGATGGGGCGAGACGATCGCCACGTACCGGTTTATCGAGAACGACGCCGTCGAGTGGCGTGACATCTGGCGCCGCATTGGGCCCAAACCCAGCAACGCATGGGCGAACACCCGGTCATCCTGTGCCTGCAGGACACGACCGAACTCAATTTCAACGGACGGCAAATCGGCGGCCTCGGGCCGCTCAGCTATGAAGTCCAGCGCGGCATGTATGTGCATCCAACCTACGCCGTCACACCGGAACGGTTGCCGTTGGGCGTGATCGACGCGTGGATGTGGGCGCGCGAGAAAGTCAACGCCGCCGGCATTCGGCCGGGGATCAAGGAAAGCGGGCGCTGGATCGAAGGATACGGCCGAATCGCCGAGATGGCCGCCGAGATGCCCGCGACGCGACTGGTGTACGTGGCCGACGGCGAGGCCGATATGATCGAGTTGATGGCCTACGCGCAGGACTGCGGCACGCCGGCCGACTGGCTGGTGCGCGCGAAGACCAACCGCGCGCTGCCGGACGGCGAGAAATTGTGGGCGCACACGCTCGATGGAGCGCCCGTGGGGGAAATCGGCTTCGCCATCGGCGCGCGCGACAAGCAGAAGGGGCGCAAGGTACGCCAGCAACTGTGGGCCAAGCGCGTGGAACTGCCTGCGCGGCGCGGCGTCAAGATCGCGGCCACTTGCCTGATCGCGCGTGAAATCGACGCGCCCGCCGGCGTCGAACCGATCGAATGGCGCTTGCTCACCAATCGGACCGCCACCACCGCCGACGAGGTGATCGAGTTGATCGACTGGTACCGCGCGCGTTGGGAAATCGAGATGTTCTTCCATGTGTTGAAAAACGCGTGCAAGGTCGAGGCGATGCAACTGTCCCACATCGAGAATCTCGAACGCGCGCTGGCGTTGTTCATGGTCGTGGCGTGGCGGGTCGCGTATTTGATGCGCCTCGGGCGCATCTATCCGGACCTCGATGCCAGCCTGTTCTTCGACCCCGACGAAATCCGCGGCGCTTATCTGCTCACGAAGGAGCAACGCCCGGAGCTGCCTCCGACACTCAAAGAGGTGGTACGCCTGATCGCCCGCGTT
>JALYUM010000180.1 GCA_030853745.1 Pseudomonadota bacterium
GTGTAGGCGTCGATCTCGGAACGCGGCATTGCCGCGCCGCCCGGCACGCGCAGGCCGACCACGCGGCCGCCTTCCATGTTGGCAGCGCCCGAGAAGACCTTGAAGTCGACGTCCTTCATCACGTCGGTCAGGTCGGTGAACTGCAGCTTCACGCGCATGTCCGGCTTGTCCGAACCGTACAGCGCCATGGCTGTTGCGAAGTCCATCACCGGAAACGGGTTGGGCAGTTCCTGGCCGAGCGCGTTGCGGAACACCAGGCGGATCATCTCTTCGAACAGGTCGCGGATGTCCTGCTCGTTCATGAACGAGGTTTCGCAGTCGATCTGGGTAAACTCGGGCTGGCGGTCGGCGCGCAGGTCTTCGTCGCGGAAGCACTTGGTGATCTGGTAGTAGCGGTCGAAGTTGGCCACCATCAGCAGCTGCTTGAACAGCTGTGGCGACTGCGGCAGCGCGAAGAATTTGCCCGCGTTGACGCGCGACGGCACCAGGTAATCGCGGGCGCCTTCCGGCGTCGACTTGGTCAGCATCGGTGTTTCGATGTCGATGAAGCCGAGGTTGTCGAGGTACTTGCGCACTTCCATCGTCACCTTGTAACGCAGGCGCAGGTTGTTCTGCATTTGCGGACGGCGCAGGTCGAGCACGCGGTGCGTCAGGCGGGTGGTTTCCGACAGGTTGTCGTCGTCCAGCTGGAACGGTACCGTCACCGATGCGTTCAGCACTTCGACGATAGTGGCAGTGACTTCGATCTTGCCCGACTTCAGGTTGCTGTTGACGGTGCCTTCGAGGCGGTTGGTGACGGTGCCGGTGATGCGCAGGCAGTACTCGTTGCGCACATGTTCAGCAGCTTCAAACACTGCGGCGTTGTCCGGGTGGCAGACCACCTGCACCAGGCCTTCGCGGTCGCGCAGGTCGATAAAAATCACGCCACCGTGGTCACGGCGACGATGCACCCAGCCGCACAGGCTGACGGTTTGGCCCAGCAGCTCTTCGGTCACGAGGCCACAGTAGTTGGTACGCATGGAAGACATAATTTTGATCCAGTCAGGTTTCAGTATTCTTTGTTGATTTTATTCGGGAGCGACGACGCCCATCGAGACGATGTACTTCAGCGCTGCATCGACCGACATGTCGAGTTCGACGACGCGGCTTTTTTCCATCATCAGGAAAAAGCCCGAGGTCGGATTCGGCGTGGTCGGCACGTACACGCTGACGAATTCACCCACCAGGTGGTTCTTCACGTCGCCACCCGGCGTACCGGTGAGAAAAGCGATGGTGTACGAATCGGCGTGCGGATACGGAATCAGCACGGCCTTGCGGAACGCGTTCCCGGACGACGAAAACAGCGTGTCCGACACCTGCTTGACGCTGCCGTACAGCGAGCTGACGACAGGAATGCGCTTGAGCAGATTTTCCCACAGGCGCAGCACGTAATTGCCAACCAGGTTATTGGTCAGCAGGCCGGTGACGAACACGATCAGGATGGTCAGAATGGTGCCAAGACCGGGAATGTCGAAGCCGATCAGCGTCTTCGGTTGCCACCGGTGCGGCACGATCAGCAGCGACTGATCCATGGTGCCGATGACCAGGTTCAGCACCCAGGCAGTAATCGCCAGGGGAACCAGGACCAGCAGGCCGGTGATGAAATATTTACGCATTGTTGTTCGGATCAGTTTCTTCAGAAGGTCATTTCGGGGTGCTGTCGGACGACGGCGGTTTTACGGCCGGCGCTGCGGGGGTGGTGTCGGCAGCTTTGCTCTCGCCCGGCTTGGTATCCGCCGGCTTGGTGTCCACAGGCGTGGCGGACGTACCGGTGGCAGGCGGCTTGTTCCCGCCGCGGAAATCGGTCACATACCAGCCACTTCCCTTCAACTGGAAGCCGGCTGCGGTCAGTTGCTTCTTGAACGTGCTCTTGCCGCACTCCGGGCATTCGGTCAGCACCGGATCGGACAGCTTCTGCAGCACATCCTTGGCAAAGCCGCACTCTTCGCAACGGTAGGCATAAATTGGCATTCAATACTCCGCAAAAATCGTCAAAACCCTGAATTATAAAGCTTTTACGGGGGTATCCGGCCCTCGCAGGCTGCCCATGGCAAAAGGGCGTCGTCTTCCAGTGTTGTTTTTCGCCACAGCCCGGCAGGAATGATTTGCCGAACAACCGCCGGGATGGTTCAATGGCTACCTACTCTTCACGAGCAAGAAACAGAAGTCTGGGCAGCGCCCGCGCCGCCCCAGCCGTAAAAAAATACAGCGATTATGAGCCCGCCACGCGGGCTTTTTTTCGTCCCGGCTACTAGTGCCAGCGCGTGCCGGTCACGCCGGACATCACCGCGGCCACCTTGCTGCGATTGAGGTGATAGCCGATGAAGACCAGTTCCGACCGCGCCGGCACAGTTGCGCCAGGCTTGATATCGATGCGACCGCGCACACCCTGCACCAGCACCGCGTCATCATCGGCGCACCGTACGAAACCTTTGCTGCGCAATACCGGCTCTTCCAGCGCGGCCTGCTGCAAGGCCGCCTTCAGCACATCGATCTGTTGCGGCGCCTCGCAGCGCAGCACGAACGACAACCAGCCCGGGTCCTGTTCGTGAAAGTGCTTATGGGTCGCCAGGCCGTGGCTGTGTGCGGCCAGACCCGAGTGTACGTGACCATCGAGGCGGCGCTGGCCGGCCAGCACACTGGCCTGCTCGCCCGGGACCAATGCCAGTGGCGCGTACACGTGTTGATGCTCGGTGCGCGTCGGCTGGTGCAGCCGCAAACCCAACGCGAGCCGTACATCCAGCTGCGCCTTGTAGGCCAGCTCGATGAAGCGCACATTCGGTGCGCGTTCCCGGACGCGGGTTTCGGCAGTCAACAAGGCCTCATCGTCCAGGTCGTCGATCTTGTTCAGCACGACCACATCGGCCGCTTCCAGCTGGCGCGCAAACATCTCGCCAACTGCGTCCGC
Organism: Pseudomonadota bacterium; assembly: GCA_030853745.1. Classification (GTDB taxonomy): domain Bacteria; phylum Pseudomonadota; class Gammaproteobacteria; order Burkholderiales; family Burkholderiaceae_D; genus JALYUM01. The sequence continues at coordinate 2,948 of JALYUM010000180.1, forward strand.
TGCGTCAAACTGGCTGGCGAGCAGCAGTGGCGTATCGACCACGGCGAGCGTCGCGTCGAGGATGAAATCGTCGCCCAACTCCGGTCCCTGCAGGCGTTCCATGACGGCCGTCGGTAGCGCGAGGCCGGACGTCTCGATCAGCACATGGTCGACCTGCGCGCGGCGCGCGGCGATCGCCTGCATGGCGGGCACGAACTGCGTGTCGTCGCCATACGCGATCAGGCCATGTGTGAAGTCGTGGATCTGCACCTGGCCATCGGGGTTGTCCTGCACCAGCGCGCTGTCGATCGAGATGGCGCCGAACTCGTTGATCAGAATCGCCAGCCTTCTCTCCTGGCGCCGCGCCACCAGACTGCGCAGCAGCGTGGTTTTGCCGGAGCCAAGAAAGCCGGTGACGATCGTGACGGGAATACGCGGCTTCATACGATACCAAGCTCACGTAATTCGGCGCCGACTTCCTCGATGCTGCCTGCCACACGCGGGTAGTCGAGCACCGGGCGCCCCTGCACCACCAGCGTAATGCCGAGCGCCCGCGCCGCCGCCACCTTTTCGCCATAACCTCCGGCCGCGCCCGAGTCCTTGGTCACCACGCAGTCGATCTGCCAGTCGCGCCACAGGGCTTCATTGAACGCGGCGGAGAACGGCCCCTGCATGGCGCAAATACGCTCGCGCGGCACGCCCAGTGCCACCGCCCGTTCGATCAGTTCCGGGTCGGCCGTCAGGCGCAGGAACCATTGTTTATCAGCGGCTCCCGGCGCCTGCAGGTACGTGGCGAGATCTTTCGAACCGGTCGCCAGGAAGATGCGCTGACCGCTGGCGATCGCCGTTTGCGCCGCCAACTGGGGCGTGGCGCGCCAGACGCCATCGGCAGGCTGGTAGTCGCTGGCGCGCTCGTAACGCAGATAAGGGATTTTCAGTTCGCGCGCGAGGCCCACCAGTTGCTCGCTCATCAGCGTCGCATACGGATGGGTGGCGTCGATCAGCACGCGCGCGCTGCTGGCGACCAGCGCCTGGCGCCGCGCCTCGATGCCCTGGCGGCCGGCCCAGACGGTCAGCTTCGGGCCGGCCGCCAGCGCGCCGCCATGTTCGGTCGCGGCCGATACCACGACCGGGAAGCGATCGGCCAAATTGTTGGCCAATGCATTGCCATCGCTGGTGCCGGAAAACACCCAGGCGGCGCCTTGCGGCAAATCCGGCACCGGTGCCGGGGTGTCGCCGACCGACCAGTCGTTGTAGCCGCGCGGGGTGAA
>JALYUM010000191.1 GCA_030853745.1 Pseudomonadota bacterium
TCAGGTCGGAACCAGGCACGATGCTGGCAGCCACCAGAAAGAACGCGGCCGAGGAAAAGTCGGCGGGTACGTCCACATCGGTGGCCGTCAAACGATGGCCACCCACGAGGTTTGCGCGACCCGGCGAAAATTCGATTGGCCAGCCAAACGCGGCAAGCATGCGTTCGGTGTAGTCACGCGTGGGATGCGGCTCAATGACCTGCGTCTCTCCTCGCGCGTACAGGCCCGCCAGCAGCAGCGCCGATTTTACCTGGGCGCTGGCGACCGGCAAGACGTATCGAATGCCCTGCAGCGGCATGCCGCCCTTTATCTGCAGCGGCGGCAGGCCATCACGGGTTTCAATCCGCGCGCCCATCAGGGCTAGCGGATCGGTGACGCGGCGCATCGGTCGTCCGGAAAGCGACGCGTCGCCCACCAGCACACTGTCGAACGCCTGACCCGCCAGCAGGCCGGCGAGCAGGCGCATGCCGGTGCCGGCATTGCCGCAGTCCAGCGACTCCGCGCTGCCACGCAGCCCGTGCAGACCTACGCCGTGGACGATGCGCTCGCCCGATGCGGGCGTCTCGATGCGCACGCCCATTCGATTGAGCGCCGCCGCGGTGGCGCGGGTGTCCTCGCCCTCCAGAAAACCACGGATGTGCGAGCTGCCTTCGGCAATGGCCGCCAACATCAGCGCCCGATGCGACATCGACTTGTAGCCCGGAACGCGCACCCTGCCCCGCAGCGCCTGAGCGCGCCGGCTGCACCAGTGGGTCACCGGGGCTGCAACGCTCAAGGCAGCGCAACCGGGTAGGAGCCAAGCACGCGCAGGTCAGCGACGCCGGTCTGGATGTCGTCGATTGCCGCCTGCAGCTGTGCGTCGTGAATATGTCCCGAGACGTCGATAAAAAAAGCGTACTGCCATTTGCCGGTGTGCGCCGGTCGCGACTCGATCCGGTTGAGACTTACGCCATGATTGGCAAACGGGCTGAGCACGTGATGCAACGCGCCCGGCTTGTCGTTCACCGTGACCAGCAGCGAGGTGCGGTCGTTGCCCGACGGCGGGAACAGCGAGCGCCCGATCACCAGAAAGCGCGTGGTGTTGTCGGCGCGGTCCTCGATCGCATCGGCCACCATCTTCAAGCCGTAGATCTTGCCCGCGGCCTCGCCGGCAATCGCCGCGGCGTCCTCGTCATGCCGGGCCAGGCGTGCGGCTTCAGCGTTGCTGCCGACCGCGCTGCACTCGACGTGCGGAAGGTTCACTCGCAGCCAGGTCTTGCACTGCTGCAGCGACTGCGCATGCGCGAGCACCCGTTTGATGGCGGTGAGCTCGCCGCTGACCGAGTGCAGGCACTGGTGCACGCGCAGCTCCACCTCGCCGCAAATGGTGGCGTCGGAGGTCAGAAACATGTCCAGCGTGACCTGGATGATGCCCTGGCCGGAGTTCTCCACCGGCACCACGCCAAAGTCGGCGTTGCCTGCCGCCACTTCCTGGAAAACTTCTTCGATGCTGCCCAGTGGCAGGCCGTAGGCAGCGTGACCGAAATGTTTGCGCACCGCCTGCTCACTGAACGTGCCCTCGGGGCCGAGGAAACCGATCTTCAGCGGATCTTCCTGCGCCAGGCAGGACGACATGATTTCGCGGAACAACCGCACCATTTCCGTATCTGGAAGCGGTCCGCGGTTGCGATCGACCACCATGCGTAAAACGTGCGCCTCGCGCTCCGGGCGGTAATAGTGGATGGCTGAAAGCCCCTCGCCCTTGACCTTGGCCACCTGCCGAGCCCAGTTGGCGCGCTCGGAGATCAGTTCCTGTATTTGCCGGTCGATGCTGTCGATACGCTCGCGCACTTCGCCCAGCGGTGTTTTTGAATCGCTCATGCCAAACCCTGCCCGGTGGAAAACTCAAACCATGGACGCCACCTTAGCGCAGCGATTCAACCGTTGCGGCTGGCGAAGTCGCGCATGAAGTCCACCAACGCATGCACCGCCGCGGGAGGGACCGCGTTGTAGAGCGAAGCGCGCATGCCGCCGACGGCCTTGTGCCCCTTCAGCGCAAGCAGCCCTGCCGCCCCGGACTGCTGCAGGAAAGCCGCGTCGAGCGCGCTGTCGTGCAAATGAAACGGCACGTTCATGCGTGAACGCGCTGCCGGTTCCACCGCGTTGCGGTAGAAGCCGCCTGATTCATCGATGCAGCGATACAGCAACTCGGCCTTCGCGTCGTTGCGTTCAGCCATCGCCGGCAGGCCGCCTTGCGCCTTGAGCCATTGGAAGGTCAGCCCGGCCAGATACCAGCCCCAGGTGTTCGGCGTATTGAGCATGGAATCATGCGCTGCCTGCTCCGCGTAGCGCAGGATCCTGGCCATCGGGCGGCCGGCGCGTTCGAGCAGGTCGCGCCGGATGATCATCACGACCAGGCCCGACGGTCCGATATTTTTCTGCGCGCCCGCGTAGATGATGCCAAAGCGCGACGTGTCGATCGGCCGCGAAAGAATGCTCGAGGACATGTCGGCCACCAGCGGCATCGCGCCGACCTCGGGCACGTCGTGGAATTCGACCCCGTGGATGGTTTCGTTGGGCGTGTAGTGCACGTACGCGGCAGCCGGATCGAGCTGCCATAGCGCGCGCGGCGGCAGTCTGGTGTAACCGGAGTCAGCGCCGCTGGCGGCCACGCGAACGTTGACATAAGGCGCCGCCTCGCTCACGGCTTTCTCGCCCCAGTGGCCGGACACCACGTAATCGGCGCTGTCTTCCGGGCCGGCCAGGTTCATCGGGATCTGTGCGAAATGAGCGGTTGCCCCGCCCTGCAGAAACAGCACGGCATGCTGATCACCGATGTCCATCAGCTCGCGTAAATCGGCCTGCGCCTGCGCCGCCATGTCGATGAAGCGCTTGCCACGATGCGACTGTTCCATCACGGATGCGCCGCTGCCCTGCCAGTCGAGCAATTCGCTGCGCGCTTGTTCGAGCACGGCGTCGGGCATGGCCGCCGGTCC